>SVFB01000016.1 GCA_015057085.1 Lachnospiraceae bacterium | reverse complement strand
TGGGAATGTTGGCGTGGTTGCAAAACAAAATCCGCCAACAAAGTCTATGGAGCCTGCACAAATCATAAACTACAAAGACCTGTTGCTTTAGAAAACTTCGAAAGTGGACTTTTGCCAGCGAGGCGGCTAGAAATATCGGCCTGGATACCCCGGAGAAAGAAAAATTCGGTAATAGAAGAAGCGAAACACGTTGGTGCAATTTTCGCAGGGAGACCTTGTGTGGGAAGAGGGATTTGGTGCGGTTGCGCAAAATCCGCGTCAAAAAAGAGCCCCTGCATCAGCAGGGGCTCTCCGTGTTTATTACGTTGTGGGAAGTTTACAGATTGAACTGGCTTACAACTTGCTTCAAGTCGCTTGCAATTTCTTCCTGGCTTGCAGACATATCAGAAACATCATTGACATTACTGCTTACCAAATCAATGGAGTTCATGATGTTGCTGCTAAGTTCTGTAGTATCATTGGTTGCTTCAGCGATACTTTGTACAGCACTGGTAACTTCTTCCATAATACTCTTGATATTAAGAGCCATCTCGGAAATCTGATTTGAAGTAGATTCGATAGAATCTGCATCATTTCCGTACTGTTCAGCCACATCGATGAATTTGTTGTAATCAGGTGCAACTGTATTTTGCAAGAAGCTAAGGAGCTCTTGTGCTTCAGCGGATAATCCGTTAAATGCTTTCTGTACATCATTAATCGTATTTTGAATTTCGCCAACTGCCTCTGATGTGCTGGTAGCAAGTCCTCCGATTTCGGTTGCAACGACTGCGAATCCACGTCCGGCTTCTCCGGCTCTTGCTGCTTCAATAGAAGCATTCAAGGAAAGAAGATTGATTTCTTCGGCAATGTTTGAAATGACAGCTGCCATTTCGCCGATGCTGGCTACAACCTTTGCGTTTTCCATAGAAACCTGAAGTCTTTGCTCAAACTGAGTGGAAAGAGTGGTGGCAGACTCGTATGCTTCGCGGCTGCTTCTTCCGACTTCGCTTGCACGCTCTTTGATTTCCTGAGCCATATCCAGGCTGGAATCTGTTTCTGTTGTCAAAAGGTTGACGTTCGATAATACTTCTTCAGTAGAAGCATTTACTTCTTCTGTTGCCGCGCTGGTGGTAATCATAGCGTTGTTTACATCACTCATATAATTTTGAATTTCCTTGAATTTATCTGAAAGTTCAGATGCAGCATGACGAAGCAACTGACTGGATTGGTCGATATCGTCTGCTTTAAATTTGATATTGGAAATTACGTTTCTGTTGCTGTCAAACATCTGGTTCAGTGAAGATGACATATTTCCAAGTTCATCCTGACTCTTAACGCTAATCGGATCAACGGTGAAATCACCCTGTGCAAGGGATCCTGCAAAAGCTTTTACCTTGATAATACTCTTTGAAATACTGCGAACTTCAATTAGGATTACAAAGGCACATAGGAGTACGAATACAACTGCAATGACTCCGAGAATTAAGGTTAAGGATTGAATTTCAGCCATTAATTCAGACTGAGGCATCTGAATAGAAAGAATCCAACCGGTAGAGTCCAGACTCTTATAATAAAGATTAATGACATCGCCATTCTTCTTGAATGATGTGATTCCATTCTTGTTTGCCATCATTTCTGCTCCGGCTGCTGCAAGTGATGCATTCTCGTCATCAGAAATGTTTACGCCGGTAGAAATAAGCTCTTCGTCTACGCCTGCAAGATAAACACCGGAAGATGTGATTAACATACCGGTTCCGTTTTTGCCAACTAAAATATCATCTACAATGGAAGTGATTGATCCAAGTGTGATATCAACGGTAACGCAGCCAAGATATTGATCGCCGTCTTTGATTGGCATAGAGCAGGTTGCCATTACGGTTCCACTGGTTGGATCGTAATATGGGTCTGTGATAACGGCATTTTCAAAGCTGGCAGCATTGGTGTAATATTCTTGATTAAAATAGTCATACTCTGCATTACTATATTCCCATGTGGTTACAACTGAATCCCCATCTTTGTAAACATATGGACCATAATATTGCTGTGTACTGTCATATGCATATGGCTCAAACCATAATCCGCTACCTAATACAATATCGTTGTCAGAAATGATTGCTGTGAGCATTTTTTCGTAGGTTGCCCAATCAGTAGTCTTGTATGTGGTACTTACAACTCGCGAGATAACAGTTGCCATGTTAGATACAGAGTCCAAATATTCGGCCATATTTCCTTCTTCGGCAGAAAGCTCTGCGGCCATTCGGTCCTTAATCTGGTTGGTAATCGTTCTGCGGCTTGATACGATACTGATTACCGTAAGTAATACCAAGGCTACAATAACAAGTGGCAGAATGGTCAGTAACATTTTGGTGCTGATTTTCTTTAGTTTCATAAACTTCCCTCCATCAAAAAATATGACTATTCATTTATAAACAATTGACTAATCTGACATTAGTATAGCACTTAAGTACCATTCAGGTAAAGTATGAAAACAAAAACAGTTTGAAAAATAGTCAAAATAGTACATTTTTTGTACAAGTATGTGGCATTGACATGCGTCAAAAGACTTCGATATAATAAAACACGATTGAAAATTGAAAAGAATAACCAATATGCTGCTTCAGGTTCGACCCTTTTTTGTGCCTAAGAAAGAGGGGCGGCGGAGAAGCTGTATGTCAATTTAGGCGTAATTATATGTAATACAGGAGGCAACTGTAGTGGTAGATTTAAAAGCAAATCCGTTTAATTTGGATGAGGAAGGCATTAAATGGGTTGAGGAAACATTGGCTGGAATGACAACAAAGGAGAAAGTCGGTCAGCTGTTTTGTCCGTTGGGAATGAGCGATGATGACGGATACTTGAATCATCTTATCAATGATATCGGAATCGGCGGTATGTTATATCGTGCCGGAGATAAGAAATATATTCAGGATGCTTATCGTAAGATTCAAAGTATGGCAAAGATTCCGCTTTTACTTGCTGCAAATACGGAAGCCGGCGGCGATGGTGTGGTAAATGAAGGTACCAGCTTTGGTAAGCCAATGGCTGTTGCAGCAACAAATGATCCTGAAAATGCATATCGTATGGGATATGTAGCCTGCAAAGAAGGCGCAGCACTTGGACTGAACTGGTCTTTTGCTCCAATCGTAGATATCGATTACAACTTCCATAATCCAATCACAAACGTAAGAACATTCGGTTCTGATCCGGAGAAGGTTCTTGCAAATGCTTCACGCTATTTGGATGGCGCAGATGAGAATGATGTTGCTGTTTCCATTAAGCATTTCCCTGGTGATGGATGCGATGAGAGAGATCAGCATATTGTCCTTTCCGTAAACAGCAAGAGTGTTGAGGAATGGGATAAAACCTATGGACATGTATACGGCGAGTTGATTAAGAAGGGCGCGAAGACTGTAATGGTTGGACATATTGCACAGCCTGCATATGTAGAAGCCTTAAATCCGAATGCAACAACAAAGGAAAAGATGATGCCGGCTTCACTTTCTAAAGAATTGATGCAGGGCTTGCTCCGCGGAAAGCTTGGATTCAATGGTTTGATTACAACTGATTCCACATGTATGCTTGGTTTTACAACTGCGATGCCACGTAGAGATGCGGTTCCGGCAAGTATCAATGCCGGTGCAGATATGTTCTTATTTGATAAGAGTCTGGAAGAAGACTTTGGATTCATGATGGATGCGGTAGAAAAGGGCGTGATTTCAGCAGAGCGCTTAGATGAAGCCGTTACCAGAATTCTTGCAACCAAAGCCTCACTTCATCTTCATACAAAGCAAAAGGAAGGAACCCTGGTTCCGGGTCCGGAGAGCTTAAATGTAATCGGCTGCGAGCAGCACACACAGTGGGCAAAACAGGTGGCAGATCAGGCTGTTACATTGGTAAAGGATACTCAGAATCTCCTGCCAATTTCTACAGAGCGTTATAAGAGAGTTTATTTGAACATCATTCAGAAGGAATTATCCGCAGATGATGAGAATGTGCGCGATTGGGTTGCACGATTTGAAAAGGAAGGCTTCGAGGTTATGGTGCGTGACAGAAGTGCTGTATTCGAGACTCCGGATTTCATCAATCCAAATCTTCCGCCTGCAAAGGAAGCGCTTAGAAAAGAGATTCAGGGTTCATCTGCAGATATTTATCAGAAGGGCGATTTGATCGTATTTATTGCAAATATCGAGAATGCTTCAAACAACACAGTGCTTCGTTTGAACTGGCGAGTTGTATTTGGATTGGGCGATGATGCACCTTGGTTTACTGAGGAAATCCCTACCATGATGATTTCCACCGCTTGTCCATATCATTTGTTTGATGCGGCTATGATTCATACCTATATCAATGCCTATAATACAGCACCTCAGTTCAAGGATGCGATTATGGATAAGATTATGGGAAGAAGCGAGTTTAAGGGTGTTGCTCCTTCAGACCCATTCTGTGGATTGGATTATTTAAAAGAAATCTAAGAAGAGCTATCAAAAAAGTTCTAAGGGGTTAAACGATGAAAAATAATCTTGTATTGCGTTGGGTTCTTACGATTATCGCGGTTATATTAAATGCATTGGGTGTTGCTTTTATCACCACTGCAGCACTCGGAACAGTGCCCGCCACCAGTATCCCTCATGTGATTGCATTATCTTTTGGGGGATTGTCGCTGGGGAGCTATCTGTTTATATTAAGTTGTTTGCAGATTTTATCGGAACGTAAACAATCGGTGTAAGCCCAAACAAAAAAACAGACTTCATATAACTAAAATCTGTCCTTTTGTTTGGGCTTCAGACCGATTTTTATCTGAGTGAACTAAGTCGCGTCCGGGTGGCTATGGAATTTCAATCT
>SVFB01000015.1 GCA_015057085.1 Lachnospiraceae bacterium | reverse complement strand
ATTTTGTGAGGGAAGAGTGATGTGGCTGTGGTTACACAAAATCCGAGTCGAGAAAGTATAGGAGCCTGCACAAATCAGATTCCTTAATGGTCTGTTGCTGTATGTTATTTCTTCTCAAGATATGGTTTTAGGAATTGTCCTGTATAACTCTTCTTTACCTTGCAAATCTCCTCCGGTGTTCCTGTAGCGATTACAGTACCGCCACCATCGCCGCCTTCCGGTCCCATATCGATGATATAGTCTGCAGTCTTAATCACATCCAAGTTGTGCTCGATGACAACCACAGTATTACCTCCATCTGATAATCTGCGTAAAATTGATACCAACTTGTTGACATCCTCAAAGTGCAGTCCTGTTGTCGGCTCATCTAATACATATATGGTCTTTCCGGTGCTCTTACGTGAAAGCTCCGTTGCAAGCTTAATACGCTGTGCCTCTCCTCCTGATAGTTCTGTGGATGGCTGACCCAGCTTCACATAGCCTAATCCTACATCATATAAAGTTTGAATCTTAGAATGAATACGTGGAACATTCTTAAAGAATTCCAAAGCATCTTCTACTGTCATATCCAGCACATCGAAAATACTCTTGCCCTTATATTTCACATCCAAAGTTTCTCTGTTATAACGTTTTCCTCCGCAGACTTCACATGGCACATAGACATCCGGCAGGAAATGCATTTCAATTTTTAAAATTCCATCACCGGAACATGCTTCACAGCGTCCGCCTTTGACATTAAAACTGAAGCGTCCCTTCTTATAACCTCTTGCTTTTGCATCGGCTGTAGAAGCAAACAGATCTCGAATCATATCAAAGACTCCGGTATAAGTAGCCGGATTCGAACGCGGAGTTCTGCCGATTGGAGACTGATCGATATCAATGATCTTATCCAATTGCTCGATGCCTTCGATTCCATCGCTCTTTCCAGGTACACTTCTGGCACGATTTAATTTGCGCGCCAGATACTTATACAAAATCTCATTGGTCAGTGAGCTCTTTCCGGATCCGGATACACCGGTGACACAAGTCATAACACCCAACGGAAATTCTACATCGATATTTTTCAGGTTATTCTCTCGCGCACCTTTTACCTTAATCCATCCTGTCGGGGTTCTACGTTCATCCGGTACCGCGATTTTTCTGCGGCCTGCCAGATAATCACCCGTAATGGAATTCTTGCATTTCATAATGTCCGAAACGGTTCCGGCAGCGATCACCTCTCCGCCGTGAATACCGGCTTTTGGTCCAATATCCACCACATAATCGGCAGCGCGCATAGTGTCCTCATCATGCTCAACTACAATCAATGTATTGCCTAAATCCTTTAGATGCATTAATGCATCTAACAGCTTGTCATTGTCACGCTGATGCAAGCCGATGCTTGGCTCATCTAGAATATATGCGACGCCTACAAGACCGGATCCAATCTGTGTTGCAAGACGAATACGTTGCGCCTCTCCTCCGGATAAAGTTCCGGTTGCTCGTGTCAAAGTAAGATATTCCAATCCAACTTGCTTCAGAAATCCGACTCTTGCCTTGATTTCTTTTAAAATCTGTCCACCGATAAACATCTGCTGCTGTGTCAATTCCATCTTTTCTAAGAAATCACACAAATCCGTGACAGACATATTGGTCATATCATAAATATTTTTATCTGCAACGGTAACCGCAAGGGAACTCTTCTTTAATCGCTTGCCACCACAGTCATTACATGGGGTGATACGCATAAATTGCTCATATTCGGCCTTTGCATTTTCCGAAAAAGCTTCACGATAACGCTGCTCCACATTGCGAATTAAACCATTCCATTCCAAATCATAGACACCGACACCGCGCTGTCCTTTGTAATGTACTTTCAGTACGCGGCCATCTCCGCCATACATAAACATCTTGCGAATCTCTTCCGGCAAATCCTGATATGGAGTATCAAGCGAGAATCCATATCCTTCTGATAATGCCTTAAGTGTTGCATAAGTATAGCTCTTCGGATCATTGGATGACTGCCATCCCATCACCTGAACTGCACCTTCCATAAAAGAAAGACTTTTATCCGGAATCATTAGGTCCTCATCAAATTCCATTTTGTAACCCAATCCGGCACAGGTCGGACATGCACCAAATGGATTGTTGAAAGAGAAACTTCTCGGTTCCACTTCATCGATACTGATATTACAATCCGGGCATGCGAAATTCTGAGAGAAGGTCATCTGATCTCCGTCGATGATATCCACAATCGCATTTCCGTTTGTCAAATCAAATACTGTCTCCAAAGAATCTGTCAGTCGCTTTTCGATTCCCTCTTTGATCACAAGACGGTCTACCACAATATCGATATTGTGTTTGATATTCTTTTCCAAAGGAATCTCTTCTTGTAAATCATACAAATTTCCATCTGCGATTACACGAACATACCCGCTCTTTCGAGCACGCTCGAACAGCGTTTGATGTGTTCCCTTTCTGCCTCTGACCACCGGAGCCAACACCTGAATCTTGGTACGCTCAGGAAGTGCCATTACCGCATCCACCATCTGATCGATGGACTGCTTGGTGATGGCCCTGCCACAATTTGGGCAATGCGGGATTCCGATTCTCGCATAAAGCAATCGGAAATAGTCATAAATCTCCGTAACGGTTCCTACGGTTGAACGTGGATTTCTGTTTGTAGACTTCTGGTCAATGGAAATTGCCGGTGGTAAGCCCTCGATGCTTTCTACATTTGGCTTCTCCATTTGACCTAGAAATTGTCTTGCATATGAAGACAAGGATTCCATATAGCGGCGCTGTCCCTCTGCATAAATCGTATCAAATGCCAAAGAGGACTTTCCCGATCCGGACAAACCGGTCAATACGACAAACTCATCTCTTGGGATATCCAGGCTGACACATTTTAGATTATGCTCGGATGCGCCTCTGATTTTAATATATTTTCTATCTTTTTTTGCTGCCATTTTTTCACTCTATCTTTTCTAAACTGTCTTATTCTAATCTATCTTATTTTATTCTGTACTATTATATTTCTGTACTATTATATTCTGTTTTATTTTAATCTGCCTTATTCTGATCTGTTATATGGAATTCAGGCATCTGCCCGCAACATAAATCCTGATTCCGTCCACAGACTACATATCTCGCAACATATTCTTTAGCTCGATTAACTTGTTGCGATATTCTGCAGCCGCCTCGAAATTGAGTTCCGATGCTGCCTTCTTCATCTTCTTTTCGATATCTGCAATTAACTTCTCCAATTCCTTTTTGTTCATGGATTCCGGGTCTTTCGCAAAATTCATTTCTTCCTTTGCGACCTTCTTTGAAATTGCAATTAAATCGCGGACTGACTTCTGAATCGTTGTTGGTGTGATGCCATGCTCTTCATTATACTTCTGCTGAATGGCGCGACGTCGATTGGTTTCGTCGATGGCCACCTGCATTGAGCCTGTCATGGTATCTGCATACATAATGACGCGTCCCTCAGAATTTCGCGCTGCTCGGCCAATGGTCTGAATCAAAGAAGTTTCAGAACGCAGGAACCCTTCTTTGTCTGCATCCAGGATTGCAACCAAGGTAATCTCCGGTATATCAAGACCCTCTCGAGGCAAGTTGATTCCTACCAGGACATCAAATACATCCAATCGCAAATCCCGGATAATTTCCGCACGCTCAAGGGTATCGATATCCGAATGCAAATATTTGATGCGGATTCCAAGTTCTGCCATATACTGCGTTAAATCCTCTGCCATACGCTTGGTCAGGGTGGTAATCAAAACCTTATGATGATTTGCAGTCTCCTTCTTGACCTCGGCCACCAAGTCATCAATCTGGCCCGCAACCGGGCGAACCGACACCTCTGGGTCCAGCAATCCTGTCGGACGAATAATCTGCTCTACTCGCATCAATTCGTGTTCGTCCTCGTATGTGTTCGGCGTTGCGGATACAAAGAGCATCTGCGGAATCTTATCTTCAAATTCTGTAAAATTCAACGGTCTGTTATCCAGCGCCGACGGAAGACGAAATCCGTAATCCACCAGAGTTTGCTTTCTGGATCTATCACCTGCATACATTCCTCGAATCTGAGGAATAGAGATATGACTCTCATCCACAATGATTAAGAAATCATCAGGGAAATAATCGATTAAGGTCTCCGGCATCGCGCCTGCAGGACGCCCTGCCAAATGTCTGGAATAATTTTCGATTCCGGAACAAAATCCTGTCTCGCGCATCATTTCCACATCGAAATTGGTACGCTCTGCAATGCGCTGCGCTTCAATCAATTTATCTTCGCTCTTGAAATATTTCACGCGCTCTGCCAACTCTGCTTCGATTGCATCACAAGCTTTATTAATTTTATCCTGTGGCACAACATAATGTGATGCAGGAAAAATCGCTGCGTGATTCAATTCACACTTAATCTCTCCGGTCAACACGTCCACTTCAGTAATGCGATCAATCTCGTCTCCAAAGAACTCCACTCTGATTGCAGAGTCGGATTCGTTTGCAGGAATGATTTCCAAAACATCTCCGTGCACACGGAAGGTACCACGCTTAAAATCCATTTCGTTTCGATCGTATTGAATATCGATGAGACTGCGAATCACATCATCTCTGTCAATCTGCATTCCCGGTCGGATTGATACCATCATATTCATATAATCATCCGGGCTACCAATTCCATAAATACAGGATACGGATGCCACAATAATCACATCTTTACGCTCTGCCAAAGCTGCTGTGGCCGACAGGCGCAGCTTATCGATTTCATCATTGATTGCCGAATCCTTTGCAATGTAGGTATCCGACTGCGGGACGTAGGCTTCCGGCTGATAATAGTCATAGTAGGAAACAAAATATTCTACGGCATTTTCCGGGAAAAATTCCTTCATTTCTCCGTAGAGCTGTCCCGCCAAAGTCTTATTATGCGAAATGATTAGCGTTGGTTTATTCAATTCTTTAATAACATTGGCCATGGTAAATGTCTTACCGGAACCGGTTACACCCAGGAGCGTTTCGAACTGATTTCCCTCACGAAACCCCCGAACAAGCTGCTCAATTGCTTGAGGCTGATCACCGGTCGCCTCGTATGGCGCATGCAATTTGAATTCCATTTTCGTTATCCTCTTATTCAAGTTTCGCCTATTTTAGGTTACTATATACTTTTAAGATTCTAACACCAAAAATTTTGTTTGTCTATGCTTTTAGGAACATTTGTTCTATTGTACACAATTTAATCCATTTTCTTCTTTTTCTTGTGCAAATATCCCCATGCATATCCTCACAGAAATAAAAAAGCCTCGCAGATTCATCAATCATCCGACGAGGCTTCTTACTATATTTATACTGCTCCGATTCTTCCGCAGCACTGCTTGTATTTCTTTCCGGATCCACATGGACATGGATCATTTGGATATACCTTTGCATGCTCGCGTTTCTTTGGTCCTGCCTGTGCAGAATCATCTTTGTTGGTTCCTGTTACCTTCGCAACCTGTTCGCGTTCAAGCTTCTGTTTATTCTGAACATGATACAAAAGACGAACCGTGTCTAGCTGAATTGCATCTGTCATCTCATCAAACATATCGAAGCCGGCCATCTTGTATTCTACAAGTGGATCACGCTGTCCGTATGCCTGAAGTCCGATTCCCTGACGAAGCTGATCCATATCATCAATGTGATCCATCCACTTACGGTCAATTACCTTTAAGAGGACAACACGCTCGATTTCGCGGAAAGCTTCCGGCTCATCGAATTCAGCTTCCTTTTCCTCGTAGAGCTTCACAGCCTTTTCCTTCAGATATTGCTTCAAAGCACTGCTGTTCTTCACATCGGAAATTGCTTCTTCAGTGATGGTTTCCATTGGAATTATAGGAAGGAGAATTTCATTTAATTCTGTGAGGTTCCATTCATCTCTGCTGATTTCAGAGGAGATGCAAGTATCCACAGCCCGCTCTACCTGATCCTGAATCATCTTAAAGATGGCATCTCTCATGCTCTCTCCATCGAGTACACGACGGCGCTCTTCATAGATGATTTCTCTCTGATCATTGTTAACCTGATCGTATTCTAACAAATTCTTACGAATTCCGAAGTTATTGCTCTCAATTTTCTGCTGTGCCTTTTCGATGGCATTGGTCAACATCTTATGCTGAATCTGTTCCCCATCCGGTACACCCATAGCGTTAAAGATTGCCATCATTCGATCTGAACCGAACAAGCGCATCAAATCATCCTCGAGCGAAATATAGAATTGAGATTCACCCGGATCTCCCTGACGTCCTGCACGACCGCGGAGCTGATTATCAATACGGCGTGACTCATGGCGCTCTGTTCCGATAATCTTTAAACCGCCTGCTGCAAGCGCTTCATCATCAAGCTTAATATCCGTACCACGGCCGGCCATGTTGGTTGCGATGGTTACAGCACCATGCTGTCCTGCCTGTGCGACAATTTCTGCTTCCTGCTCATGGAACTTTGCATTCAATACGGTATGCGCAATTCCTTCGCGTTTTAACATTCCGGAAAGGAGTTCTGATGTTTCGATGGTAATGGTACCGATCAAAACCGGCTGACCTTTCTCGTGCGCTTCTTTCGCAGCTTCTACAACAGCCTTGAATTTTTCTTTCTTTGTCTTATAAACAACGTCCTCTAAATCCTTACGCAATACAGGTTTGTTGGTCGGGATTTCGATAACGTCCATTCCGTAAATATCACGGAACTCCTGCTCTTCTGTCAATGCAGTACCGGTCATACCGGATTTTTTATCGAACTTATTAAAGAAGTTCTGGAAAGTGATGGTTGCAAGTGTCTTGGACTCGCGCTTTACCTTCACATGTTCCTTTGCTTCGATTGCCTGATGTAAACCATCGGAATAACGACGTCCCGGCATAATACGTCCGGTAAATTCGTCGACAATCATAACCTGATCATCTTTTACTACATAATCCTGATCTTTAAACATCAGGTTATGTGCACGAAGAGCCAAAATTACATTATGCTGAATTTCAAGGTTCTCCGGATCTGCAAGGTTTTCAATGTGGAAGAACTTCTCCACCTTATCCACACCTTGCTGCGTCAGGTTCACAACCTTGTCTTTCTCATTAACAATAAAGTCTCCGGTCTCGTCCTGAACCACGCCCATGATGGCATCCATCTTAGAATACTCAGGCATGTCTTCTCCTCGCTGCAACTGGCGTGCAAGAATATCGCATGCCTCGTAAAGCTTAGTAGACTTTCCGCTGGAACCGGAAATAATAAGTGGTGTGCGGGCCTCATCAATCAATACGGAATCGACTTCGTCGATGATTGCATAATGCAATCCGCGCTGAACCAACTGCTCTTTGTAGATTACCATGTTGTCACGCAGATAATCGAATCCCAACTCATTGTTGGTAATGTAGGTGATGTCGCAATCATATGCTGCCTTGCGCTCATCATGATCCATAGAATTTAATACGACACCTACCGTCAGTCCCAAAAATTCATGAACCTGACCCATCCACTCAGCGTCACGCTTTGCAAGGTAATCATTGACAGTGACGATGCATACGCCCTTTCCCTCTAAGGCATTTAAATATGCCGGAAGAGTTGATACCAATGTTTTACCTTCACCGGTACGCATCTCAGCGATACGACCTTGATGAAGAATAATTCCACCTATAATCTGCACACGGTAATGTTCCATACCGAGCACTCTTTTTGCTGCTTCTCTGACGGTAGCAAATGCTTCCGGAAGAAGATCGTCTAAGGTTTCTCCGTTAGCAAGTCGCTCTTTAAACTCACGAGTCTTATCCTTTAACTGTTCGTCGGATAAAGCCTGCATGGATTCGCGATAGCTTTCCACCTTATTTACGATTGGCTCGATGCGCTTTAATTCACGCTCGCTATGTGTTCCAAAAAGTTTGGTTACTAAGCTCATAAACAATTATCTCCAAATTTATAATCTAGTTACTACGAAAATATCGTAAATTGCCTTAATGGCATCATCAAAATCAGTATTTGCAACTCCGATGATAATATTTAACTCGGAAGAGCCCTGATCAATCATGCGAACATTGATATTTGCATGAGCAAGTGCAGAGAAGATACGTCCTGCAGTTCCTCTTGTGGAACGCATACCGCGTCCTACGACTGCAATCAATGCCAAGTCTGATTCTAACTCGATGACATCAGGATTTGCATTGCGACGAATTGCGCTGATTACCTGCTGTTCCTTGCCCTCGAATTCTTCCTGATGAACAAATACGGTCATGGTATCAATTCCGGAAGGCATATGTTCAATGGAAATACCATTTTCTTCAAATGCTTCTAATGCCTTACGACAGAAACCTACTTCTGAGTTCATCATATCTTTATCAATGCTGACAGCCACAAAGCCCTTCTTTCCTGCGATACCGGTAATGGTATATTCAGGCTTCTGTACTGTACTATCTACAATCAATGTTCCATCTGCTTCCGGATCATTTGTATTTCTGATATTAATCGGAATACCTGCCTTACGAACAGGGAAAACTGCATCCTCATGAAGTACGGATGCACCCATGTAGGAAAGTTCTCTTAATTCTCTATATGTAATGACCTTAATCGGCTTTGGATTTTTGATTACGCGAGGATCTGCCACAAGACATCCGGAAACATCTGTCCAGTTCTCATACATACTTGCATGGCAAGCCTTTGCAACGATGGATCCTGTAATATCGCTTCCACCACGACTGAAAGTCTTTACTCTTCCGTCTTCATATGCTCCATAGAATCCAGGGATAACTGCCTTCTCGGATTCTGCAAGACGCTTTGACAGAAGCTTGTCTGTGGTATCAGCATCAAAATTTCCATCCTCATCAAATCTGATTACCTCAGCAGAATCAATGAAATCATATCCAAGATAATCTGCCATGATGATACCGTTTAAATATTCTCCACGGCTTGCTGCATAATCAACACCAATTTTATCTTTAAAATTCTGTGAAATAGTCTTAAATTCATCATCTAAAATCGTCTTAACGCCGAGCCCGTTGATAATGGAATCATAGCGTTCTTTGATTTTCATCAAATCAACTCTGAAATCTTCACCGGCTTCTGCTTTTGCATAGCAAGCGTACAGCATATCTGTTACCTTTGTATCTTTTGCATGACGCTTTCCCGGCGCGCTAGGAACTACATATCTTCTGCATTCCTCTGCACGAATAATATCACCAACCTTTGCAAACTGCTCTGCGCTTGCAAGGGAACTACCTCCGAATTTTACTACCTTAATCATATTGCTCTCCTTAAAAGCATTCTTCGACACATACCACAATATTATAGCCCCCGTTTTCCTATCCGTCAAACCTTTCGTGGGCGAAAATCCATTTTATAACGGAGCATTTCAATTCCATGATCTAAAATTTTCTCAGAAAAGTGAAATCCGAGTTTTTGTGCAAAGGCAATCGAGGCGATGTTTTCTTCATGGATCAAGCAGTTCACTTCCCGAAACGAAAGCTCCTTTTGGGCATACTCCAAAATCCGTTTGCAAACCCGGCTTCCGAGCCCTTTTCCTCTGTAATCGCGATGAATCAGATAGCCCATTTCAAGCCCTGTGCTATCTCCGTAATCCCGATTTTCCAACCCTGCTCTTCCGATAATCCGACCGGATTTTTTGTCGCAGACAAGCCACATTCCATAACCCAGCAGACGATACATATTGTGAATATACTGTTGTTCGTATTCCTCTTCCTGCTTGCGGTCAAACAAATGCTCTACAAATGGATAAAGCGTCTCATCTTCATATAAAGCAAACAATCCATCCAGATCTGACATCACAAATTCGCGCAAAATATAATCCTCTTCCTCAGCAATAATCCACGGAAGATTATGTTCGCGACGAAATACCCGATCCAGATATTCCAAATCCAAATCATCAAAGCCCGAGATGATATTCTCCGCTTTTGGAAAGCTCGGTAGCTTCCAGTCTGACATTTCTTCGAGCCCTGGAACATATGGAAGCATGGCAATTTCCTTTGCTTTTCCCATATCCCACTCTTCATTTTTTGTCACAATCCATAGCGCTTTCGACATATCGAGCCGGCTCCATTTTTCAATATCGCAAGGAAGCAAAACAAGCTGCAGCCCGGACTTTTCCCAGGACTGCAGCTTCTCGTGAATCAACACATCTCGATTCAATTCTTCTGAACAAATTAGTGTCTGAAACATATGATCCCCCAATCATATTCCCCGTTTGCTGATTAGCACTCGATGATTTCCGGCTCCGGATAAACCTCTCCGAAAGTCTCCACGGTAACTGTCTTCATCACCTGATCCTCCAGAGGACGATCCATATAATCTGTTGGCATTTCTGCAATTTTATTAACCACATCCATTCCTTCGATGACTTTTCCGAATGCAGCATAATCTCCGTCAAGGTGCGGTGCATCCTTGTGCATGATAAAGAACTGACTTCCTGCAGAATCAGGAATCATGGTTCTGGCCATGGAAAGTACACCCGGTGTGTGCTTTAAATCATTCTTGAAACCGTTAGATGAGAATTCACCTTTGATTTCGTATCCTGGACCACCTGTTCCATTTCCATCAGGATCTCCGCCCTGAAGCATAAATCCCTTAATGACGCGGTGGAAAATCACACCATCATAGAAGTTGTGGTTAATTAAGCTGATAAAGTTATTTACGGTATTTGGAGCGATTTCCGGATAAAGTTCTGCCTTCATCACATCTCCGTTTTCCATTGTGATTGTTACGATTGGATTTTGTGCCATGATAAGCCTCCTTGCTTTTTGTTTATTTTGTAAGACGCGATACAATCTCACCAAATTCCATAAAGTGAGATGCTTTAACCAATACAGAATCTCCTTCTTTTACATAGGAAAGCAGTTTCTGTATCATCGCTTCTTTGTCTTTTTCGTAGATAATTTCGCAATCAGGATTTTGCTCGGCTGCAGCCTTTGCATATTCCTCCGCCAATTCGCCGGTTGCAAACAACGCATCAATTTTCTCTTCGCCAACGCAAATTCCAACTTCGCGGTGAAGTGCTCTTGCATTCTCGCCCAATTCACCCATATCGCCGAGTACAGCGATGCTTCGTCCTTTTGCATGAGCTAAGGTTTGAATCGAAGTCTTCATGGACATTGGATTTGCATTATAGCAATCATCGATGACAATCATACCCTTCGCTTCAATAAAATTAGTGCGTCCTTCAATGGTCTTTGCCTTTTCGATTCCTCTGGCAATTTCCTCTCTGGTTAATCCCATACGAAGGGCGATTGCCGTGGCTGCCATTGCATTATAAATATTATGTTCCCCCGGAATGTGGGTGCGAATCTCAAACGCCCCCGCCGGTGTGTTAATCTTTGCTTTCATTCCCTCAAAGCCAAGGTTTTCCACATCTGTGGCATAGATTTCCTTGAAGCTTCCATCTGCCGCCTGAAATCCTTTGCCATAAAAAATCGGCGGAATTCCGTTGACCATCTTTTGGGTGATGAGCTTGTCATCATCTCCGTTTAAAACTGCGATTCCTCTCGGTTGCATATGGCCAAAGCACTCTGTCTTTGCCTTGAGCACACCATCACGGTCTTTTAACTGTTCTAAATGACATGTTCCGATATTGGTAATCACCATCACATCCGGCACCGCCATCTGAGAAAGCCGGTCCATCTCTCCGAAGTCTGAGATTCCCATTTCCACTACAGCCACTTCATGCTTTGGCTGAATCGTGAAAAGCGTCAGTGGAACCCCAAGCTCATTGTTAAAATTTCCCGCTGTCTTTTGCACTTCATATTTCTCTGAAAGAACTGTGGCTATCATCTCTTTCGTCGACGTCTTGCCAACGCTTCCGGTTACGCCAATAATCGGTGCTTCAATATGCGCTCTGTAAAAAGCAGCAATTTTTCGAAATGCATCCTTTGTAGAAGGGACCTTAATATATGGTCCTTTGCAATCCGGTAAATCCTTCTCCGAAAGTACACAAAGCGCGCCTTCTTCGAGGACCTGATTTGCGAAATCATGTCCGTCTACTCGCTCCCCCTGAATTGCAACAAACAAATAATCCTCTTTCACTTTGCGAGAATCAATCACTGCACCGGTAATATATTCTTTTAATTTTTTACGGTCGCCCACATATTCTCCATCGCATGCTTCAACGATGTTCTCTAAGGACATTCCCGGTAAATCTTTACTCATCCTGTCTCCTTGCGCTGATGTTACTGCGCTTGATATTTCTTTAATGAAATCTGAATCAAATGCTCACAAAGCTGGTTAAAGTTCATTCCAATTACAGCAGCTTCCTGTGGCAAGAGACTTGTCGGTGTCATTCCCGGAAGGGTATTTGCCTCGAGGCAGTACATGCTACCATCTTCTTTCAATAAGAAATCTGATCTGGAGTAAGTGTCGAGTCCGATGACCTCGGCAACCATCTCTGCGTACTTCTGCATCTGCTTTGTGGTTTCTTCTGATAACTCAGCAGGACAGGTTTCCACTGTGCTACCTGCTTTGTATTTATTCTTATAATCATAGAATCCTGCGATTGGGGCAATCTCGATAATCGGAAGTGCTTTGCCTTCGATCACTCCGACTGAAAATTCTCTTCCCTGTACATATTCTTCGATGACAAGTTCGTCTTCCCAACAAAAAGCATCATCCAATGCTTTCTTGAATTCGTCCGGTGTATTTGCGATTGTGACTCCGATGCTGGATCCGCCTGCACAAGGCTTTACTACGCATGGCAGCTCTATGCCCAATTCCTTCGGATCGTCTTTGCGGTCTTCTTTTTGCAGTGAAATTCCCTTTGGAGTTGGAATTCCTGCGGCGCGGAAGAATTCTTTTGCTTTGCCTTTGTTCATTGCAATGGCGCTGCTTAAGTAGTCGCTTCCTGTATATTTGATGCCGAATAGGTCAAATGCGGCTTGTACTTTTCCGTTTTCTCCGTTTTCTCCATGGAGTGCCATGAATACAATATCTGCTTTGCGGCATATCTGAATGACATTTGGGCCAAAGAAGCATTCGCTTTGGTCTTTCCTGCTTGCTTTTACTTTTGCCAGGTCCGGTGCTTCTTCCGGGATATTTCCGGCGCTGATGCCGATTGTGTCTGCTTTTGCAAATACGTCGCCTAAGTCTTCTTCTGCGTCTTTATAGCCCATGAATACATCAATCATAATGACTCGATGCCCATTCTCCTTCAAAGCCGAAGCCACCATGCTACCTGTCTTAAATGATACATCTCTTTCTGTTGACAGTCCTCCTGCCAGAACTACTATATCCATCTTTTAGCCTTCTTTCTTTCCTCTAACTTCCCATATTATACACACAAATCCCGCCATTCTCAACCACCCAAATTACTCATCTTTCCCACCGCCCGCTCCACTCCAATGTCATTAAGATAATAGATAAAAGGCTGTGTTGCACGAATAATTATCAAGAAATATATTGGTATAACATTTTATTTTGATTTTAGTGCAACACAAATAGACAGATGTTTTCATCTGCCAAATTTGGTAGTATAGTAT
>SVFB01000111.1 GCA_015057085.1 Lachnospiraceae bacterium | reverse complement strand
CCACGTGTTCTGTAGTGTGTCAGTCTTATAGCGAAGATAATAACACAGGAGGGAAGAAACTTAAAAACGATAGATTAGCGAATACCACCAGTTTCATAACCGCATTGGTGGCTTTCGCAGAAAGACGGGTTATAAAAATGAAAAAGAACAAAGGCATTTCGATTTATCTTATGCAGGTGTTATTAGCATTGATTCCGCTGGCAGTAGGCGCAGGCCTGCTCACAGTGGTTGCAGTAACACAGCTTAATAAAAATATGGAGGAGAGCGTATACGAACGTCTCGAGATTGCAGCAACCGGAGCTGCGGATTATTTTGAATATGATGTTCAAAATGGCATCCTTGCGCAGGATGATGACAGCTTTGCATATGCAGACAATTATGCTGAGCAGAATGTAGATATCACCATTTTTCAAGGTGATGTAAGATATATTACTTCGTTGAAAAACGAAGACGGAAGTAGGAATATTGGAACAACCGCATCCGCTGAAATATGGAGCGAGTGTCAAAAAGGCAATACTGTTTGTAAGCGAAATGTGGATGTGAACGGCGAGAAATATTATGTATTCTATATGCCAATCTATAATACTGACGGAAGCGTTTGGGGAATGTCATTCGCAGGAGAGCCGATGGCATCAGTGCGAGCAGCAGAAAACAAAGCTGTCATGGTAAGTATTAACTTAGCCGTTGTCATCATTATCATCTTTGCCCTCATTGCAATTATAATCGCACGTTTTGTTGCAACACCAATTAAGAGCGTGGCCGAGGCTTCCGGTAAGTTGTCAAAGGGATATTTGAATATTCAATTCCAGGCAAAGAGTCACGTGAAAGAAATCAGCTCTCTCGTTAAGTCCACACGTGACCTGCAAAGTGCGCTGGTAGAAGCAGTGGGAACCGTGAAGACTTCCGCCGGAACCTTGAGTGGCGCTGTTGTGGAAGTAGATGATAAGACCAGCCATAACGTGGACAGTGTAAGCCAGATTAACATGGCCATCAACGAAGTTGCAGAGACCTCTCAATCAGTTGCGGAATCCGCACAGAATATGGCTGAAAAGGCTGCGGAACTCGGCGATAATATCGAAAATTTAAACAACAATATCATCATCTTAAAAGATGCATCTGACGAAATCACCGCTGCAAACAATGAAGCATCCGAATATATGCATACGGTCATGAAATCCAGTGATGAGAGTGTGGATGCCGTTTTGGAAATCAGCGAGAAAGTCATCGCAACCAATGAAGCAGTCAGCGCAATCTCCGAATCCGTTCAGATGATAGATGAAATTGCAAGACAGACACAGCTTCTGTCATTGAACGCTTCCATCGAAGCAGCAAGAGCAGGAGAAGCCGGAAAAGGCTTTGCGGTCGTAGCCGAAAGCATTAAGGATCTTGCGGAAAGCAGCTCTGAAAATGCAGCAAAGATCAATGAAATCGTGCAAAAAGTTACCGGAATTTCCGGAGAGACTGTGGACGTGGCAGAGAAGGTGAAAAAAATCATTGAAGCAGAACGCGGATATATCACTGATACACAGGACAAGTTCACAACCCTTTCCGGCGCAGTCAATGATAGCGTAAACGGTATCAATGCCATCACGGAAATGGCATCAGAGCTTGCAAGAATTAAGGATGAATTGACAAATGCCACCACCGATTTGGGTGCGATTTCGGAGGAACTTGGCGCAAGCGCAGAAGAAGTATCCGCAAGCTGTGAAACGGTAGCCGGTGCCTGCACCGATACCCAGGGACAGACGGAGGAGATGAGAGCCATCAACGAGCATCTGACAGACGCGGTTTCCTTCTTTGAACTCTAAAATATAAATATATCAGCATCAAATATAGGGTATCCTAAATAGAAAAATCTTGTAGAATTGAGGCCGTCAAGATACAATGAGAATAATGAGAAAAACGATTAGGAGGGTTTTGAAATGGCTTTTTTACAAGTGAATTTAATGTCGGAGGCGCTTGTGCGCACGGTTCAGGTGAATGTGGTTTTGCCTGTGGACAAATTGCGTTTTCCGGGAACACCGGCAAGGGAAGAGAAACCGTATAAGACATTGTATTTGTTGCATGGAATTTTGGGCAGCAGTGTGGACTGGGTAAACGGAACTCGCATTCAACGCTACGCAGATGAAAATGATTTGGTTGTGGTTATGCCAAGCGGAGACAACGCATTTTATGTTGATCAACCTGCAAGTCACAACCTTTACGGAGAATTCATCGGAAAAGAATTGGTAGAACTCACACGCAAAATGTTCCCGCTCTCCCGCAAGCGAGAAGATACCTTTATTGGCGGCCTTTCCATGGGTGGTTACGGAGCGATGAGAAACGGGCTAAAGTATTCTGATACCTTTGGATACATCGTAAGTTTATCCGGAGCATTACTTATAGATGATATGCCGCAGCGTACCAACGAAAGTCCAATGTTTATGGAGCGAAGAGATTATGCCGAATCGGTTTTTGGTAACCTGGATGAACTCTTAGAATCAGACAAGAATCCAAAGTGGCTCATCAAGCAACTCAAAAAAGAAGGAAAATCGATTCCGAAGATTTATATGGCCTGCGGCGTAGATGATATGCTGCTCGAGGAAAATCGCAGCATGCATGCGTTTCTACAGGAAAATGGTGTAGATGTCACTTACGAAGAAGGACCGGGATCGCATGAATGGGATTTCTGGGATACTTATATCAAGAAAGCAATCTATGAGTGGTTGCCAACCGAAGCGAACGGGCTCGGGATGAACAGCGGAAACATCAGGGAATAGGGTGCAAAATATGAACGAAATAGATGCGATTAAAGAGAGACATTCTGTGCGTAACTACAAGCCGGATAGAATTCCGGCAGATGTGGTCGAGAAAATTCTGGCTAAGATTGATGAATTAAATCAAGCAGGAAATCTACATCTTCAGTTCATTGAAGATGCTGGAAAGACATACAACAAGTTGCTGAATAAGGCAATGGGACTTGGCTCAGCGCCTAGTGTGATTGCGTGCGTGGGAAAAGATGCCGAGGATTTGGACAGCCGCGTGGGCTATTTCGGCGAGAAGCTGGTTCTTTATGCGCAAACTCTTGGCCTCAATACTTGCTGGGCCGGAACTTTCAATCGCAAGACGATTCCTGCGGATATTGCTTCAGATGAGAGGCTTGTGATATCGATTGCCATCGGATATGGTGAGAATCAGGGAAAACCGCACAAGTCCAAAACCCCGGAGCAAGTGATGGAGATTCAGGGAGAATCCGGCGCATGCCCGGAGTGGTTTCGAACTGGTGTTGAGATGGCATTGCTGGCACCGACTGCAATCAATCAACAGAAGTTTAAAATTCGCCTTAATGAAGACGAAAGCGTTGAATTTATTGACGAAGGTGGTGTGCTCAGCCAGGTAGACATAGGGATTATCAAATTCCATTTTGAAATCGGAGCGACCTATGTGACCGATGGGGACGGGGAACTCGCCAAAAGGGACAGTTAACTAGCCGCTAACCCCCGTCCCCAGCGGTCAAGTAGCCGCAGATCCTCGGTGAGCTCCGGGTGAAAGGCGTAAGCGGTTTGATTTCGATAGCGAACGCCGACGATATGGTTGTCGATGGTGGAGAGAATCTCGACTTCCGGTGCGGCGCTTGT
>SVFB01000121.1 GCA_015057085.1 Lachnospiraceae bacterium | reverse complement strand
CATGTGTTTTCATTGATGGTTCCTCCTTAGAATTGTTTTTACATATCAATCGTAAAGGAGGCCCATAAAAAGCTCTACCAACCATGCTTGGCAATCTGTCAACGCCCGCTGACAATTATGTTAAATACCGTTGCAATGCCCTTCTTTTCCAATTCTCCTCTGTGTTAAGTACTCCATCAACATCAAGGAAAACATACATTTCACGTTCCACCTACTTTCCCGACAAAATATCCTTATATAACTCCTCCGCATATTCCCCAGACAATTTTTCGCAGATTTCTATGCGTTGCTGGACAATAGGTATCATAATATGCGCCTTGGCATCAGCGACTTGCAATTTCATAAGATTCTGAAACTCAGCAACGCTAGCTCCCAGGTTTAAGTGTCGGCGCAGGTGTTTCATCCGAAGACTTACTCTGTCGTCATGATACTCTACATAATACAGGAGTCGACGTTGCTCATCTTCTGTCAGCTTCTCGCCACTTGCTATAAGCCCAGGAATAATCCCGTCTCGAGTAATTTCCATACTTCGTTTAGGATGTCCGTAATAATGCATATTGATCCTGCCATCACGCTCGTCGTAGCTTTGGCAATCCGGTTTCCCGATATCATGCAGAAGCGCAGCGAGATAAATCATGTCATCTTTCATATCCTTCGGCAACCCTACAACCGTCTGTAGTGAATGCTCCCATAAATCATATTGATGCGCATAGTTCTGTTGGTCGAAGTTCATCATGATTTTTGTCTCTGGAATCAACATCATGATTTCATCCTTATACTTATCGATTCCCTCTACTTCTGTTGCATTCCTTAGAATCTTTATCAATTCACGTAAATCCATATATCTTCCCTACTACACTTATAATTTTTACTGATTCTGCTTGAAAGCTTCGTTATTCCGTACAAGCTCATTAAATGAAGCCGGAGTGTAGTTATTGATCATACATCCTGCATTTAACGCATGGTCTTTGGTCCTCATGAACTCGTAGGCTTCATCTCTACGATTGTGGATATGTCCATAAATATGCCAAGCTCCCCGATGATATCCATCCCATTCGGCTATTGGAAAATGACATAAACAAATCTGTTTATCGCCGTCCTGAATGTGCATCATCTTTTCTACACCCTCAAGATAATGCAACGCTTTAGGATTATTTAAAATAGGAGCATCATGATTTCCCAAAATCAAGATCTTATGTCCTTTTAGTTGCCTTAAATACCAATCTTCTGTCTTGCCGCTCCGATAACATAAATCTCCCACGATATAAACAGTGTCATCCGACTGCACTCGTCCGTTCCATAGTTTTATCAACACATGATCCATTTCGTCTCTGTCCGCAAAAGGGCGGTGGTCGAAGCCGATTACATTTGCGTGTCCAAAATGAAGATCACTCGTATATAAAATCATTAAATCACCTCCTTTACGAGATTCTTATCATCTGCTCGTAAATAAGAATCTCCTTATCAAATATGTTTCTGTTGTCATGGTAGTGTCCAAAGAACCATTTTTTGTAATTCACATGATTCTTTATAAACTCTAGATAATCCGTCTCCTTATCCGGCTTGTACATGGAACCGCCTATGAGCACTTGTGTGCTAGTGGAACAACAATGCGTAACAATGAAGTCCACTGTATAATCATGCTTACGCAAGTTTTCTCTACCTTCCTGCATCTCTTCTTCGTTGGCAAGTTCCTGCACCCACCAAGAGAGATGATTGATACGATAAGGCTCATATCCCTTATCAAGTTTTTTCTTCTTTTCCTTGAAATCTGGATCATCAGTCTCCAGGATTCCTCCCGTTATATCATGACTGCTTGCTCCGCCAAAAGTAAAAAGTTTCTTTCCGTCTATTTCAAAAACCTGCCCGCGCATCAAATGGAGTACATGTGGTCTGAGCTCGTGTACCTTTCCTCCATGCCACTCTTTTTCGGGATATCCATTCAGTCTATCAAAGTTTTCGTGATTGCCATCCACAAACAAAAGCGTGTAGGCGCGCTCTTCAAACCAGTCGAGCCAGTACTTCTCATTCTTACTTTCCCGGCCCACATCCCAAACTCCGCCAAAATCACCACAGATGATCACATAATCATCTTTAGTCATTTCCTTTTGTTCAGGAAAATTCTCCATATTAAATCTATGCTTAAAATCAGCATGGGTATCTCCTGTAATATAAATCATGGCACTTCCTCCATGGTACAATTTTATCCATAACTACCGTCATTGTCATTAAACAAGCGATTTAATGACAAAAAACTCCCAACACTTCTGTTAAGAGCAATCTGTTAAAATTGATTTACGTATTTCTTGAACTCTTCAAAGTCTGATTTCGTCATTACTGTATCCGAGTAGCAATAATCTTTACCTCGGATAACAAACCAAATCTTCTTCATCTTGGTTTTAAAGGCTCTCCAAGGGTTCTTGTCGTACTCAGTATCGAAGTTACTCTTCATAAAACAAAGAAAAGCATAAAAATCATCATCCCTCCAGTCATCATTGATACATATACTGAACGACTGCCCACATTTGCAGTTACATATAACTATCAACTCTTTCTTGTCTTTTGACATAAGTACTGACATAATAGCCTCCAATCTCTAAAAAACGGGGCATGTATAACCGAACTTCCATGCCCAGATGCAAATGCATCGAGTTTTCTGCAGGCGAGACCTTGTATGCGTTTTCATTCTGTTTCTCGCATCTGCAGAGGCATTCTTCCTGCGCACTTGCACCATTTACCACTCCTCCACCAGGATTGGAAACTGATGCAAAGTTTCTCCGTATCCTTAAAAATTGTTACATTTTCTTCTCTTCCCATCTTTTTCTCTCCCTGTAAGTCAAGTGTGCCATACGCTATATATTTACGCTGCCATCATATGCCCTATAAAATGAGCAGAAGAGGGCTGTTCGTCCTCTTCGTGATCTTTGATTATATCATAAAGATTGGCTTCGTAAAGCTCCATCAATGCGAACATGGTATCTGCTTGGGGATAGCTCTTGCCCTTCTCGTACTTATAAATGGCCTGAACTGATCCAAGACAAAGATACTCTCTTACGTCATCTACGGAGAGGTTTTTCGCGATACGAAGGCGTTTTAAGTTCTGTCCGATAACCTTCATATCATATTCCGGGCGATAAATCATCTCATTTCTCCTCCTATACTCGATACGCGAGCACGCGATGCTTTGATTAATGGTGTAGTATAATAGAATATCACTGCTGAAGTGCTTTGTCATTTAACTGTTAGTTTAAAATCACAGATTACTGACTGCTTTTCTACTAAACGCTTCATCTGGTATATATTTGCTCATGGAGCCTCCTTCTACTGCCTTCCCGCTGTCATAGTCGTTTTTGTCCAACTTGTGGAACTAAGTATTCTATTGATCGTACCGCTCTTCTTTCTTTTAACCGTTGGAGAGCTTGTACCCTCTCTTCATTTGGCTATGATTCGCTCAAATGTCCTTGCTGCGGACAGACAATGCTTTTCCTTGAGCTTTACCATAATCATCAGCATATTTCTTAAACGAAGACGATCCGTTTGATGAAGACTTTCCTGGAGCTGAAGGCTTCTACATCTTCTAAAACCATCGTTTACTTGTCGTGCCCGCCT
>SVFB01000110.1 GCA_015057085.1 Lachnospiraceae bacterium | reverse complement strand
ATTTTTGCGCAGCGAGCCCCGATTTTGTGCGGGAAGAGGGATGTGGCTGTGGTTGCCAAAATCCGTACTGAGTAAGTGGCGGAGCCTGCACAAGCGAAGAAGTTCGAAGACCTGTTGCTAATGATAGTGTTTGGACGTGGACTTTTGCCTGTGAGGCGGAGAAATAGTGCCCTCGTGCACCGGGGAAAATTCGGTGTTAGAAGCGAAACACTTTGGCGCATTTTTGCGCTAGCGAGCATTTGTGTGGGGAGAGAAAACTTGCTGGCGTGGCAGATTCCAAATAGCACTTTCCGTGGGGAAGGAGGCGGCGAGGGGCGGCGGCGGTTGGGATGGCGGGAAGGGAAAAAGGGCTCCGCAATGCGGAGCCCTTGAGGGGATTAAAAAAGTTTAGAAAATAAATCAGCGATTACTCTTTCACCGCACCTGCGGAGACGCTGCTGATTATGTATTTAGAGAATGAGAAGAATACCAGCAAAATCGGGACAACCGAAATCGCCACACAAAGATAAGTTGCACCCTGATTCTTGGTAATGTCAATCGATGCATTCAACGTAGTCATCATTACGGTGAGTGGCATCTTCTCATTGGTATTAATCAAAATCATCGGAAGCAAATATGAATTCCAGTTACCGATGAATCCCATAATACCCATTGTCGCAATCGCCGGAAGCACAATCGGAAAAACAATGCGATGAAAACTAAACAACTCCGATGCGCCATCAATACGCGCTGCTTCCAACAATGACGGAGGCATAGAAGCCAAAATATATTGTCTGAGGAAGAATACTGTTCCCGGAGATGCAATTGCAGGCACAATCAAAGGAATGTAACTGTCAATCAAATGCATCTTCGCACATAACTGGTAGAAACCAATCAATGAAAGCTGTCCCGGAATCATCATGAAAATCAATATGGTCATGAAGATAACCTTATTGCCCTTAAACTTGTAAAATGCAAGTGCAAATGCAGTCAATGTCGAAAAATAAATTGAAAGCACAGTTGCAGGTACAGCAATCATAAGGGAATTTAACATACCGCGGAATAAGTTGAAATGACCAAATACTGTCTTCCAGTTATTCGCAAGCTGATCGCTCGGAAGCAAAGTAAATCCCTTGATAATCTGATCACCCGATCTGGTTGCATTCACTATCATCATCCAAAACGGAATGATACAAATGACAGCCAAAGCAATCAAAAAGATATAGATGATAGTAGACCAAACATAAAAGCTTGTAGGCTTACGGACCTTTTTTAATTTCAAAGTTCTAGTACCGTCCATCTTCCTAATTCTCCTTTCTCTTGAAAAGCTTCAGCTGGATCAAAGATACCGACAAAATAATGAGGAATAGCATGTATGCCACAGATGAAGCATATCCTGTCTGAATCGTACCCTGGTGGAATCCGAATCGATACAGATACATCATAGCAGTCTGAACTGAATCGTAGGATGAACTAGACGCCTGAACCATCAAATATGGAAGATCAAACATCTGTAAACCACCAATCAATGAAGTGATCGCAACATACATCATAATTGGGCGAATCAACGGAAGCGTAATCTTTGCAAACACGGTCCATCTTCCTGCTCCATCAATGGCTGCTGCCTCATAGTAATCACGGTTGATTCCCTGCACACCTGCCATCAACATCAGGAATGAATTACCAAACCAAACCCATGCCTGAATCACTGCAATGGTATTTCCCGCATACTTCGGATCTCCTATCCAGTTCACATAGTGATAGGTCTGACCGAAGAGCTTGTAAATCAAGGCAATCAACTGGTTAAAAGAACCAAATTTCCAATCCAAAAGTGTCTGGAAGAGGAAAGCAATTGAAGTTGCTGCAATTAAATTCGGAAGGTAATATACCAATCGAAAAACGCGCAAACCTTTGAATTTGTATTTCACATCGGAGAATACCATCATCAACAGGAAGGCGAGACCTAACTGTAATACAATATTTACAATCCAGATGCGAACCGTATTCCAGACAGCTCTCCAGAAGAATTTGTCGGTTGCCACACGGATATAATTATCTAAGCCAATAAATTTTGAAGTTCCCATCACCTTTAAGTTTGTAAAACTAAGCCAAAGTGTTCTGAGAACCGGATAAATACTAAAAATACAAAATACCACAACAAATGGAATTACAAATACATAGCCCCAGTTGTTATAAGCAGTCATTTTGGAATGTTTTTTTGTTGTCTTTGCCATAACAAATCCTCAATTTGAAAATGATAAAAAATATAGAAACACGGGCCCGCCCTCAGACGGGCCCATATTTAATTAGCGTTCTACCTGGATTTCTCCTGCGTAGGTTGATTCTACCTGATCGTAGAAGTCATCGATTGCTTCTTCCTTTGTCATTGCTCCGGTCTTGATGTTGGAGATTGCCTTGCCCCAAAGGTCGCCGATTGTCTGATCGTAACGGGTAACCTTAGAGTAATCAATCTTCTCAGCAAGCTCTAAGAACAATTCATACATATGCTGATTTCCGTAAATTGGGTTCTCATCAGATGCATGTGCCTCCAATACAGAGACCAAAGAAACAGCATCACCCTGAGACTTCTCAATCCACCAGTTCGCAGTATCTTCGTTTAATGTGCACCACTGAAGGAACTTCCAAGCAGCTTCCTTCTTCTCAGATGTCTCAGCAATACCTACATAAGTACCGCCACCGAATCCAGGTGCAGGTCCTGCACAGAATCCCCATGAACCTGCTGTATCGCCTACATGATCTCTCATAGTAAGTACGCCCCATGAAGGAAGTCCGAATGCGAATACCTGAGTGGTATCAAGATCTTTGGTTGCTTCAGCAAACTGATCAGCATCCCAAACGTTTACGGAATCATCCTGATAGTTCTGGATATCAGCTGTTAAGATTGGAACCTCTCCAGCCATTGCCTGATACCAAGGTGTTGACCACTGGTTTGCATAAGCAGTTAAATCTTTCTGATAAAGATCTACTACAAGATCCATATATTCAGTACGGCAATCAGCCACATTTAACTTACCATCTACAACCCATGCTTCATTTCCTGAGAAATAGCTTACTTCTGAATCAGAAGCAAAGATTCTATATCCGCTTTCTTTTAACTTCTCTCCAGCTTCTACGATGCTATCGTAATCTGCGAAAAGCTTTCCAATTTCTTCAGGATCTTCTGAACCGAATACTTCTTTTGCGATATCGCGACGATAGAAGAATCCTGCCGGAGTAATCTGATAAGAGATTGCTCTTTGAATTCCTTCAGCATCTTTTCCACGCTCCCAAACATAGTCTACGATCTGTCCTTCATAATCCTGTGCACCCATCTCATCCAGGTTTGCAAAGAATCCATTATCGAAGAAGTCATCTAACATCTGTGGCTCTCCAACGATAATGTCTGCATCACATGAGCTTCCAAGCATTGCTGTTGTAAGCTTAGTCGGATAATCAGCAGTTGGAATGATATTAACTACAACTTCTACACCGGTCTCTTCGGTATACTTCTCAGCCATAGTCTTCAAATCCTCTGTGAAGGTCCAAACTGTGATACCATCCTCGCCTGCAGATACCATTTCCTGCTCAGTGCCTTCACTTGTTGCATTGCTTGTCTGGGTGTTTTTGTCCCCTGAGCTTCCACATGCACCGAGAGATGCAAGCATTGTGCCCACAAGGATTACAGAAACTAACTTTTTTAATTTCATAGAACTTATCCTCCTTTATGTTTTCAACGTTTCTGTTCTTGTTGATAAGTCAATTATAAAAATCCCAATAACCTAAAAAAATGACCCAAATTTTAATTTGGTGTCATTTTTTTAGTGGTGTCTATTTTAATTTTTGGAAGATTTTACCAATCTTGCCCTCTCTTAATGCTTTTGCCTCCTGTTCTTCTAACAATCCGCCGGAGATTGTCTGCTTGCGACCGTCTGAATACTCCAAAACAGTCTCGACAATTTCATAATTTCCCGGGAAATAATCCCTTTGAGTTTCAAAGCTGTAAACTACTTTTACATGTCCGAGCAAGGTTGCTTGCACCTGACAATCTTCGCCGATCAAATATGCGGGAATGGCAGGATTCAGTTGTGCATATAATTTTCCATCCCTTAATCCAAAGGGCTTTTCTCCAAACATCATACGCTTCCACATGCTGATAAATTCCACAGTGGAACCGGATAATCTTGCCACAAAGCCTTTTCCATGTATTTTCTCATTTGGATTCTTGCTGCCTGCAAGGAATGATGAATTTTCCAGGGTGCTTCTTCCATACATTTCAGGATCCAAAAACGGGATTGCCATATGTGAAAAGTCATCAAAAAATTCCTCATAAAGTCCGCTTTTTAATATTTCAAGCAAATACTTGTATTCCATATGAAGAAATACGGATTCATTCTCGAGCCATCCTGGCGTGAATGCACGGGTTCTTCCGAGTTCATAAGAAGCATTCTCCAAAGATGCATTTACCTTATACATGTGAAGCTTCTGATCGAAGATATCAGATGCTTTCACATGTTGATATAGCTGCTCTTTTGATAATACACTGCCATCATTTTGCAGCTTCATATAGCGCACCGGTCCCTCTAAGAAATACGGAACCGTTTGTACCATAAATGAAAGAGGGAAGATTCCATCTTCGTTTTTCTCATACTTGGTCACATCATAGGTAAAATAAGTTGGGCAAATTCCATTTCCGTATCCAATTGCCTTTTTGATACCGATGGCAACTGTCTCGCGAAAACCTTCTAACGCGCGTAAGATATCTTCACTTGATACTTCCACTGTTTCTCCGGAAATTCCCTCATAAGTACGTCTTCGATAATCTTCTTTTGCATCATTGATTTTGTTCCAGAATGCCAAAACCTCTTTTGCGCTTTCAATTGACTCTTTTTCCATTTCATTGATGAGTGCAATCTCTTTTAATATTGCTGCAGTTTCTTTCAGCAAGCTTAGCTGCTTTGGATACTTCTTCAGCGCACTGATGGTATAATCAAGCATTCTTGCAAGTTCATAGGTTTCTGCCATAGAAGAGCCCAACATACCCGGAGCGCCGTTTAATGCATCATACCAGCCCGGTTTTCCGCCCTCCATTTCAATTCCCATTCCGTAAGCATCAAGAGTGGCAAACTTTAGAGTGCTGAGCAATACAAGCTTTTCCATTAAATCTGTATAGATAATTTCACCTGTTCCGAAATTAGAACGTAGACGCTTATCCTTTGTATTTCGCAAGCTGTCTTTGTCTAATGCATAATACTGTCGTACACCATGATCTGTGATTTCATAACGCTTGCGCCGTTCGTTGATATTCGCCTGAGACACAAAGAAGGTATATGCTTTTTCGAAGAGCATTTCCTCTTCTTTTTCCGGAAACAGGGAAAGATATTCTTCCACCAAATCCAGATTGTATGTCCAGTGATCACACCAATATCCTTCTCCAAAGGATGCTCGATTTTTCACCTCGGCAAAATCCATAATCGAAACGAACTCTTCCTCAAGCTGTGCAGGATCTACGTGTTCTTGCAACAGCTGATATAAATGTCCCGGCGTAAAGCCCTGCTCTAATTCCCTGATCAGATTCTCCTGTTGCTCCACTGCTGCCAGCAGCTGTTTCGCCTTGGAAATCTCAATTTCGTAGGTCAACTTCTCGATTGAGAGCGGATTATAGCCATCCAATTGAATCAAGCTGTAGAACATATGCATATTTTCTCTTCCTACATAAGGATGAAAGAATGTATCACATCTACGGTTTTGATTCACATCTCTGAAATTTCCGTTTCCCTGAGAATAATATTCTGGAAGCATTGAAAAATAATTGTAATCTCTCTCCAAATCTCCATGTTTTCTGGAATATACATAAAAAATCTTATTATTTCCCAGCTTCATCGGATGACCGCCGCGAAGCACATTATCCATAAATGTATATTTGCAATATTCATCAAATCTCGGATTTGCCGTCTTTGTTTCAATTGCAGAGCATAAGGATTCTACGATTTCTTTTGCGCGCACAAGCTTTTCCTCAAAATATGCGCCATTCTTTTTATCTTTTAAGAATTCTTCCAAAAGAGACTTTTTGTCAACTCTTCCTATGATTTCATAAATCGTTAAAGTCTCATCCTTCTCTAATTTGACATCCTTTGCAAACATTGCCATCGGCATCAGATTTGAAGTAATCTGCGGATAATTGCATACTGCTGCCAATCCTTCTTTCTCGAATCGTACAGGACGAAATAGAGATTTATCATAATCGAATACAGCCTCAGCATCCACGATTGGTTGCATCAAATTGCCCTCTGCATCCATCGCCATTGCGAAATTACCGCCCTTTACTTCTGTAACCTGCGCGGAATCATCCATACTGGCTCTCACACGATAAAACGGAATACGCGCATCCAAATCCTCCACCTGCATCCAGGCTTTTGTCGTCTGAAGCATATTTTTCATAGAATCATTTCCCACGCCATAGCATATAATTGCAGGCATTCCGTCAATGATTTCAAAGTGTGCCTTCTCTCCCAGATTCTTTACGGTCACTTTTCTTACCAGAGCGCCAATTGGTTCTTCCGGCAATATAAAATAGCTGACACATGTTTCAATTTGATTATTTTCATCACGTTCGGTCAAAGAAAGACAATTCTTTTCAATTTCCATTATCGGTTGCTTTTCTTCATCGAAAAAAGGTTCTGTAAATGTATCATTCTTTCGAATCAAAGTACGAAATCCATTGATTTTTACACGCTCATAAGCAGTATGTGCCGGAAAGAATTCCATGATTGCGCCATCCTTATTGTCTACACCGAAGCTGCAGACTGCCTGACCGCGATTCACATAATAGCACCAGATTGGAATTCCTTTGATACCTGCAATTCCCGGAAGGAAACCCGAAAACTCTGATTTTCTTCCGTAGTCCTTTATTTGTTCTGTCATAATTTCCTCCCTTATTGCAATACAATTTTTATTTTGTGTACTTGATTTTCATCTAGCTTTTTGATTTCTGTTAATGGCAATACACATTGTTTTTCTCTTATCTCAATTGGTTTGCCATCCAAAAAAGCTGCATGGATTCGATAATTGCCATATTCCGCATTTCCCGGATTTTCGTATAGAATCTGCCAGTCGTAACCTGCAAAGCGAAGGTTCATTCCCACCTCTTGCTTTTGATCAAACTGCTCTTTTAACAATTTCGGCTCAATGACCAGATCTCCAAGCAATCCTCTGATACCAAACATCTGATTCATTACAGTCAACAAATACCAACTTGCTGCTCCTGTTAAATAAGCATAGAGTCCTCTTCCGCCTCTTCCAAAATATTCCGGAATTCCCGGATATATATGACTCGTTTCAAAATTCATAGACTGGTCATATAATGCTTTTAATGCACGATAACCTTCTTTGACGAATCCTCTGCTATATAATGCATTTGCATACATGACTGCCATATGAGAAAAAACAGCTCCATTCTCTTTTTCCCCATATGCAAATCCGAACATGCGTCCCATATTGGTTTTGATTTCTTTGAAATCTGTATTTAATCGATATCCTCCGCAATCCTGGTCGAATAAATACCGGTCTACGGATTCACAGATATGAGATACCATCTCATCTGTTGCAGTACCGCCCATAATCGAAAATACCTGACCGGTCAACATCAACTGTGCCGACTGATTTACGATTCCATCAAGTGGCTGGCCGTCATTGTCATAGTAACCGCGGAAGAATCCTCCTCCCTGTGGATCAATCACCCACTGCATCTTTCGGATATGTTCAAGCATCCACCGGCCCTTCGCCTTTAGAGATTCTGCAAGAGCATCCGTTGAGACCATAACGCGAATACCGCTTACATGATGCTTTACATTTTGGCTGTACTCATTCAGCAGGCGATTCTTTTCCTCCGGATTTTCGTATAAGTCACAGTCATCTTGTAACAGCTCCTGCATTTCCTGAAGCAACATTACCTCCGGCGAAATCTCACCAAGCGCCTTTACCAATTCCGCAAGTTCTAACAGGTTTTGGGCATAGGCATTTGAAAAAGCAACACTTTCACCCTTTTCTCCGGCCATATCCAATGCATCATTCCAATCCGCATCACGCAATTTGATATGATTATGCTTTCCCACTTCCCAAAAGGCGGTCAGGTTTTGCAAAATCAAATGTTCGAGAACGCTGCCTTTGTATTCTTTTTCTCTGGTATCCTTAAGCCAGGTGCAGTTTGGATCCCACATAGAATCTATATCTGTTCCGCGCATCACCTGACGGTCTTTGAAATAGTTTACTTCCTGATTTAGGATTTCCAGATCACCGGTCTGGTCAATATAGAGTTTGGTCGTCTTAAGCGGCCATACACCGTGATCCATCCACACACGGGTAATGGAATTGCGATCGGCAATAAAGGATCCTTGATGTTCCCCGATAATGGTGGCATTGGTTCCGTCAATACGAACGCCGGCGAAATTGGACAAAAGCATCTGACGAACGCCGGAAGGGTTCATCAAAAGTAGTGCCAGACAATCCTGCCACAAATCCCGCCATCCTCTTCCGCCTTTGCCATAATCATGATGCGGCAGGAAGGAACATCCGTACAAACGACGAAGCTCCGGCTGGAAGCTGACCCAATCCATGTATCGATCAAACTTCACATCTCCTGTGGCACATCTCACATTTACCTTGTTTTGCCAATACTGCTTCGTGCGCTCAAGTTCTAAGTCCACTGCATTTTGATCCGGCAATTGCCCAATCATGCTTTCAATCTCATTTTCGGTATATGCTGTTCCTACATAAATGATGTAGGATACCGTCTCTTGTGGCATCAGGGTCTCTTCCTCAAATAAGAAACCACCCATCGCTTCTTGGCCGTCTTCCCGATAGCCGTTTGCCACGCCTTCCTGTCTCATCAAAAGCGCCATCGGGCGCTCAAAGTCTCCGCCTTCTCCGATGAAATCATTTTGATTGACATAAAACTGTTTCGGCATGGTATGATCTGACTTCATTGCATAAGCAAAATATCTGGTATCATTTTGCTTATGGCCTCTCTCATCAAAGGATAATGTAGGATTGACTTCTATGATGTTATGTTCTACAGATACCCTGTGAAGAAGTCCTGTCACATGTCGATGGTCTCGAATATTATCTGCGCTTCTTCCAAATAATGGAATTGCCACACATGGCTGAAAGTGAATTGGTTCATTTGACTGATTCGTCAATTCCACCTTCATCACTTCCATATTCTTATCCACCGGTGCAAAGATCGTCACCTCCGATAGAATTGGCATCAATTTCCCGGAAAGGCTCATTTTGTGCCACATGTATCCGGCCGTAATTGTAATTTCTTCTTCCTGATCCGTATAAAGTGCCGCCCGCTGTGTTGCTGAACTTCCCACAGCTGACCAGATTTCTCCGGTCTTTGACACAACCCAAAAGTTTCTTGCAAATCTGCGATTCACCGGATCCGCCGCGCTTACCGGTTCATAGAGAAAATGGTTTTGATCCAATTTCGCATCTCCTGCCATATTCGGAGTAACCGCTGATTTTAATCCGTATTCATTTGCAATCGGGAAATATAATTCGCGATAGCGCTGCGCCCCATGTAACTGAAATACTTCTCCTGATTCTATAAATTCACATCCTGTCATATTACTTCCACTCTCCATTACAATACTCGAGAACATATGCTTCCGCAGTTATGCTTCTCACACTATTTCCTGCATCATTCAATACATGATTCATACCCGGATAGCCGTTTAGCATCACCGTGATAATATGATAGGCAGATACCTCCGGTGCATCCGGCATTACCATTGCAGTATCCAAATCCACCTGCGCATCCCGGTTATAAAGATATATACCGATTCCAATGCCATGAAACTGTTTTATATTTTCGTTGACATATATGGATGCATATCCGTTTCTTCCATCCGGCGCCATCCAAACATCCTGCGATGGCACATCATAAGGAATCTCGCTTTGATACATCACGATTTTTCCGTTTTCACCATTCCAGATAGTCTGATATTCCAAGAAATGTTCCACCATCAAGCCATACATCGAAACATGATCTCCGTTGATGATGATACCGTTTTGTGCTGTATTCAAATCCCAGCCCACCTGGTCTCCATGGTCTGCTCTCCACACCCAGAAGTTATCTCCTACTACATGATCTGCATCGATGATGACACAGGACTTTGTTGTGGTTGGGCGATTCGTAGCACATCCGCCCACACGGAAGAACAAATCACTCAAATAGATTTCGGAATCCTCTTCTTCCGTCTCACCGATTTGCATCAAAGTCTTTGATTCCGTGGTTCCTGCATCAAACAGTAATCCGGCAATCACACAGCCTTTTGCGCCATCAGTCATAAGACAGCAATTTCCATCCACACTGCGCAAGGTCGCCAGACCGGTTCCCAATATCACAGTGTCATCCTTTGTCACAGTCAGTGTTTGATCGATTTCATAGATTCCCGATGTAAACAAAATATGCTTGCCGGCATCCAGCTGCTTTTGTAGCTTAGCAGCATCAAAATTTGCTTCCGTAACCACATAAATTTTTGACATTGGGATTAACTGCCCCGGGCAGTTTTCTTCTTTTGACCAAGAAGTTCCTACAGCATCTTCTCTTACATCCGGCAAAAAGATTCCATATCCGGCTTCTTCATCCCATGTCAGATACGGTTTCTCTCTCATGGACTCCGGCGCTTCTGCTCTCGTATAGGAATAAAGGGGCCAAGTTCCATGTGGCAGCCCTTCCTCTTCATCTCCTGCGAAAACAATATTCCAATTCTCGCCCATCCAAACCTTGTATGAATTGTTTCTGGACAACCACTGCTGCTGAGAACCGGAGTCAATCATTTTCTCAACTCTTGAATCCGCCAAAAAACCACCGCTGGCCCATCCGTAATCATCATGAAGATAAAGTGCGCCATCGATTTGCATTCTTCTCATATCAGTGGCCTGAGAGACTGCCCAGGTAACATTCCCCAGCACCTCCAGATTCTCGGCGCTGCGCCAGAAATTGCAGCATGCATTATGATTGCTCTCATCTGTCCCCAGCCATCTTGCATAGCAATTTAGGCTTCCCAGCTTGACATCTGTAGGCAATGCTCCAAGACCTGCTATCGTGGTATAAAATCCTACATTCACATCGATATCATCATAATTTCCCGGCATAAAATAAAAGGTATAACGCTCATTTCCGAACTGATTTGTCTCTTGTTTCTCATAAATCAAATCAATCGTTTTTTGAATTTCCTGATGATCATCCGATTCCTGAAAGATATAAACTTGTTCTCCGAATGCGCTCGAATGAAATTCCCGATTAATTGTGTAATTGTTTGTTTTCATGTTTTTAATCACCACCACACAAATAATAGATATCACTGCTGCAATCCAAAGACTGCAGCCGATGATGATTTTTTTCGTTTGATTTTTCATCGTTCCTTTGCATCCTTTCTTCCCTATGTTTATAAGCATAAAAAAAAGACCCTTCGCTTTTAAGGGTCCATTTTTCATAAAGGTGTTATTTTTTCATTGCATTATTGACTCGCTTTTTGTCTGCGCTCCACAATGGAGCAATCAGATGGCGCTTATTCCCGTCTCCGGTCAAACGATGTGCCACCACATCCGGCGGAATCAAAGCGACGCATTCCTTCGTAATTCGAATATAATCTTCAAAAGAAAGCACTTCAAACAATCCATTTTCGTAATCGCAAGCCAAATCTGTATTTTCCAACACATGTAATAATTGAAGTTTCAGGCCTGTGGTGCCGCAGGATATCGCATAAGATACGGACTTTTTCATATCCTCTTCCCGCTCTCCCGGAAGCCCTAAAATGATATGCGTGATAATCTGTGAAATCCCGATTTCGTTTAAATGACGCACGGCAGTCTCATATACTTTTCTGTCGTATCCGCGCCTGATATATCTGGCAGTCTTTTCGTTTGATGTCTGAAGACCAAGTTCTATCCATACAGGTATCTTTTGATTCATTTCCTGCAATAATACAAGCACATCCTCTCCAAGGCAATCCGGACGGGTTGCAATGGAAAGCACTTTCACCTGCGGATCCTTGATTGCTTCCTCGTACTGCTTTCGTAAATATTCGATTGGCGCATAGGTTCCGGTAAAAGACTGAAAATATGCAATATAGCCTACGGGCTTTGTCTTCGGAAGTTTCGGTGCAATCAACTGCTTTTGATTCTCTAACTGTTCGGCGATTGGCAGCCTACGCTCCTTGCCTCCTCCTCCAAAATCGCCTGCACCACCTGCATCACAGAAAATACAGCCATGGGTATCAATCTTGCCATCCCGGTTTGGACAGGTAAATCCACCATCTAATGAAAGGCGATATAGCTTTTTCCCATAAGCATCCATTGCATAATCGCTCAAGGAATAATAATCATTTTCTATATTCTTCCGCCGGCATGCCGTCATAATTCTGCTCCATGCTCCAATCAATGCGCGCTCTTTCCAAATCGCATTGGCAGGGCTTGTGGACGGCAATTTGATCGGCGTTGCAAAGGCGCAACCCTTCATCTTTTTGTATTTCGGCAAAATATATTTCTCATACAGCGAAAAAGCAGCGCTTCCGTTGCAATATACTGCCCGGATTTGTCCGGTGGTTCGAATCCGTTCTAAATCATTCGGCACTACATCCTTGATGGATGCGTCAGAACTTCCTTTGATATTGCAAGATGCAATCACATCCCATACTGCGATTCCGTGGGCTTTCAACATCTTAGTCTTTTCCTCAATTGTATTTGGGCAGGCACAGCCCAATACAGCTGAAAGCACCCTCCAAAAGCGATTCTGCGGGTGCCCATAGAAAAATCCCTGTTCTCTTGATTTCACTGATGGAAAAGATCCTAAAATCAAGACTTTTGTCTGTTCATCATAAATTGGTTCTATCGGATGGCGAATGGCCATAAACTTCCTCCAATAATTGCAATGCGCGATGATCCCAGGTATGATGCTTTTTGTAGGCAATATACCCCTCTTCCTGCAAATCCATAACTGCGGATGGCCTGGTCAAAAGAGCTGTTGCCACATCCCCCAAAGTAGAGAGTTTTCTAGCATCATAAAAAGCAATATTTTTTCCCTCCTTAAAGGTCTCTTCCAAATAGGCGGTCCGCTCCGTCAGAACAGCACAATGGTTTGCCATTCCACCAATAACACGGTCATGCATTCCATCCGGAAACATCGGTGCATTATTTAAGATAATATGTTCCTTTGCAATCCTCTCATAGGACAAAGAGAAGTCACAAGGTTTTTGTATTTGCAATAAATATTCTTTTGAATGCTTAAATTCATACCAACCCTCTCCCACAACCACAATTGGGATTCCGGCAGCAAGCAACGCTCTGGTAGTCTTATCTCTGAAATAATTGCGGATATAAACATCAGCCGGATAGCATGCATTTAACAAATGAGCAAACTGCTGATCATCGATTTCTTCCCAGGATTGTACTCCAAATCCAATATCTTTTAAAACAGTCTCTAAAACTGCTTCATTCGTAACATACGGATCCTGGGTTCTGATATCAATGATGCCCTTTTGCAATTTCATCAAAAGCTCCGGAGATGATTCCACCACCTCATAGGACTTCTGCGGCGGCACATAAGTACTCATCAAAAGAATACGCTCCGGCTTGGCCGTCAATTTCGTCTGCTCCACAGCCTCGTTTCCTGACAGTGGCATGAACAGTGATGATTTTACATTTTTGTAATAGCGATCTATATATTCCTTTTGTCCTCGATCAAGGGTAATTGCATGTAAATCCTTAATCGGCGAGTTCAAACTGTTATAGTGAAATAAAGGATGGTCCACAATATAATCATAGAACGGTCCTCCGATTAAATCCAAGACCATTCCATCATCATCCTCCAAATGGCACATCTGCGTATTCACATCAATAATCAGATCGAAGTTGGAATAATGAAAAGGCACAAGAATCCGATCCAAATCATCGTCTAGGGTAAATTCAAGCCTTGTCACTTCACATCCAAGACGCTCAAATGCATCAGCCATCTGCGCAGCAAAGAAATTACCGCTGAAATAGCAGATTTGTCTTGAACATACTACCAAAACTCTCTTTCCTGCATATTTCAACTTGTCCATAGTGCCTCCAACCCCCTTTGTCTTAAATCCGATTGCCCAGTTCCACCAATTCGCAATTCTCTGTCATATTGTCCCAGAAATGCTCCAAAGGCGTACGCCTTATTTGACCAATCATACAGCAATTTAATGCTCCATGCGCTACGATTAATATATTCTTATCTACTGCCAACTCCGGCGCAATCACTTCTTTTAAGAAGGACTTACATCGATTAGACACATCATCAAAGCTTTCTCCTCCCTCAACTGTAATATAATTGACAGGATCTTTAAATAACTTAAACAGAGGATGATTTGGATTGCGAAAGATATGACTATCTCCCTCACAGATGCCAAAGCTCATCTCCATCAAGCGTTCATCCTCCACAATCGGGCAATCAGTTCCTTCCAACACGATTTCTGCTGTCTTCTTTGCACGAATAAGTGGTGAAGAATAGCAAATATCAAAAGGAATCTTTTGAATCTTTCCACGCGCCTTTTGCGCCATCTGAATTCCTTCCTCATTCAGAGGAATATCCGTACGCCCCTGGACTTTATAATCAACATTCCAGTCCGTACGACCATGTCTCATAATATATAACATAAAACGAATGACTCCAATCCATTACTTTTTTATCTTGATTTTCTTTTTTAATATTTCGAAGATTTCTTCCACATTTGCCTTTTCAATCTTCGGATTTCGATAGCCTTTTACACGCTTCAATGCTGACTTTTTCAACGCATCCAATCCGGAAATATAATTTGCAAACTGTTCTTTGCTGAATTTTGCTTTGCCTTCTTCGAAATTATCCTGTACGTTGTCCACCACCTTTTGCATCCGGTCATTAAAGGCTTTGTCAACCGATGCAACCTTTCGGCTGAAATCTGTGAGCGCCGATATGGTAAGCGTGGTATCTGCCGCAATAAATGCCACAAAAATCAATGCGAATATTTCATAGCACAACGGCGTCATCCAGGAAGTGATCTTCACAAAAAACGGGATGATTGCATAATTAGCCAGTAGCGCAGCCAAACCAAAACAAAGTGTATATGGAAGGCAAACTCTTCCCTGAATATTGAGTGGCATATTGGAATAGTCCCACCAATATGCATGAAACAGTTTCTCCAGTGTCCAGTGTGTTCCGAATTCCAAAATAAAGCTTCCCACACTTCCAACCAAAAACAGTTGCCACCAGTTCAAATGGATTCCAAACAGTGCCAAACTCTCAGTTAAAATCATCAGCGCAGTTCCGCCTACGCCGTAGATTGGGATGACCGGGCCATACAAAAAGCCTCGATTTTCCCAATGCTTTCGCGTACATATTGCAAAGATGCATTCATATACCCATCCTACTACACTATAAATTGTAAAATAAACCAAATATCGGCTAAGCCACATCGTTTCAAAATCTCCTTTTATTGATTAATATTATTATATCGATGTTACAAATAAAACACAAATCCCGGCGGAAGATTCCGCCGGGATCTGCTGTAGATTCGTTTAGGTAATTATCTCAGTCGGAGTTACAATCTCCGACTGAGATAAACGCTCCGCGAGGATGCGCAGAGATTTGCATATGAAATATGTCAGCTACGCTGACGCAAATCTCGCGCCAAGTCTCGCGAGCGAGACTTGAATTTATTGTTCTTTCAGCCAATCATTTAACTGATTTTGCTTTTCTTCGATAACAGTCTGTAAACCTGCTGCATTTAAAGCTTCATTTAAAGCATCCAATGTTTCCTGTACTTTTGCGGTTCCGCATGTACCGGTCTCAAGTGTTGCCTGATAGGTACTAAGTGCGGTAGACAGCGCAGACATCTCATTTTGATATTCTGAACTATCCCACATAAATCCATAAGCTGCAGTATAATATGCATTATCATTGTGTGACTTCAAAAGATCCCAGTAATCGGCATTCTTTGTTCCGTCATTCCATACAAGTGACTGGAACTGGTTACCCATTGCCCATCCTGTATTTTGATGATACTTGTAATTAGTTCCATCCTCACCATCTACAAAATAAGCGGTGCCATCCTCGAGAATCTGATAGTTCACGTTCTCGATTCCATACTGCCATAAGTTATAAAGTGTTGCATCACTATATAATGCAGAAATAAACTTAAATGCCATTTCCGGATCTTTAGAGTTGTTTGCAATACCGGTGTCGATGAAGGAAACGTTCATGGTTCCGATATACTTATCATTCTTTGGCTCCACATAGATAACATAGCACTCACATCCGTTTGCAGATTCAGCCTCTGATAAAAATCCCGGCTTAATCGCGGTTGCATATGAGAAGGTATTTCCGGCCTGCATCATAGCAGCTGTTCCCTGTGTATCGGTGGCTGCATCCGGATAAATATATCCCTTATCATACCAATCAGCCATCATATATACATAATCCTTGTATGTATCTGTCTCAAACAAATTCACAACAGTAGTAGATTCCTTATCTTCTGCAAGATCAAGGCCACCAAAACTGTCAACTAATGTATCAAAAGATACAAAACGTGCATTCTGACTTGTATTGTACAAATATAATGGTGTCATGTTCGGTTTTGCCGCCTTTACTGCTGCAAAGATTTCTTCTGCCTCTTCCCATGTGATGGAAGTGCCATCATAGGTATCAGAATTTTCTTTATCCAAATTATATTTCTCGGTCAATCCAAGTTCATCACAGACATCGGCTCTCATGCAAAGGCCGCCCAATTCTACAGATTCCTTGTTTGCCGGGAATCCAAATAAGATTCCGTTCATCTGACCTACATAAGCAGTCTCTTCCCCACCGAGTGCCTCAACAATCTTTTGTCCATCTTCTGAATCCATCATTGATGACATATCATAAATTCCATCCATGTTGATCCAGCTTGCTGCATAATTGTACATAATCGGAATGACATCGAGTTCGTCACCACCGGTTAACATTAACTGGGTATTGGTTGCATAATCTGCAAAGGATACCGGAAGAAGTTCTACTTCGATCTGATAATTCTCTGTCATATACTTGTTGATTTCATCTTCAACAGCTTGACGCGCAGTTTCATCCTGCTCATAGAATTCGATATACTCAAATACCAGATGATAAGGATTCTCTGCAGTATACTCTCCAACAGAGGTCTTTGTGGTTCCGTTCTCCGATACAGCTCCGGTTGCATTTCCCTGGCTGCTGTCATCCTTGCCGCCGCATCCTGCCAATGTTCCCATGGCCATAGCAGCAACCAAAAGTGCACTCACTACTTTCTTTTTCATATTGCTTTACCCTCCTTAAAATTTTGCAATACATTACATTTATATTTCAAACAGCTTTCGCTGTCAAAATATCTAAGACGATTTATCCTTTATCCCTTTACTCCACCGAGGGTTAATCCCTTTGAATAATATTTCTGGAAGAATGGGAATATCAGCATAATCGGCAAAATTGCAACAAAGGCAATCGCCATCTGGATTCCGGTGGACGGAATCTGCGCAGAAGCACTTGTCACATTAGAATTTGCGCTGGATGCCAAAAACTGAATATTGGAAACCATTTGATTCAGTAAATTCTGCACATTATATAATTCTTTGTTTTTCTGCAAATAATACAATCCGTTGGTCCAATCATTCCAATATGTTAAGCCCGCAAAGGTTCCTATGGTAACCAGAATCGGCTTACCAAGCGGTAGCACGATTTTTCTGAATATCTGGAATTGAGATGCTCCATCTATTTCTGCCGCTTCATAAAGCGAATCCGGAATGCTGGTGGTGAAATAGGTGCGAATCATCATTACATTCCATGCGCTGACCAAAAAATTTGGAAGCAATTGCGCAAGGATTGTATCTTTGACACCAAACGCAGACCACATCAAATAACTTGGTACAATTCCGCCATTGAATAACATGGTGAAAAACACATAAAAGTTTAGAACTTTTCTACCCGGCAAATTCTTACAGGACAGCGGATATGCCATCATAGCCGCCAGAAATACGTGGAAGAATACGCCCACCGCTGTCACTCCAATACTGACTCCGTAAGCTTTTAAAATCTTTATGCCCGAACGAATGATATAGGCATAGGATGCAACAGAAAACTTTCTCGGAAAGAACGAATATCCATAAGCAACCAACACATTTTCATCCGTAATGGATGACATAAACAAAAGTAAAAATGGTAAGATGATTAACAATGTCCAAATGATCATAACGGCATTGGACAGAATTTGATAACCTGAAAATGTCTTCTCTTTCATATCTTCCTCCTAGAACAATGCGTTTTCTCTACTGATTTTGCGGACCACAAGGTTCGCTGCCAATACCAGCACAAATCCTACAATGGACTGATAAAATCCTGCCGCAGCTGACATTCCGATATTTCCCTGTTCCATCAAGCCTCGATATACATAAGTGTCGATAACATTGGTTGTGGAATACAACGCTCCTGCATTTCTCGGCACTTGATAAAACAGTCCAAAATCTGAATAAAAGATACGGCCGATGCTCATTAATGTCAGTGTAATAATCGTAGGAACCAAAGAAGGAAGTGTGATATGCTTAATCTGCTTCCATTTCGAAGCTCCATCCAAGGCTGCCGCCTCATAAAGTGATGGATCAATTCCATTGATGGCCGATATGTAAATCAAGCATCCGTATCCTACGCCTTTCCAGGTGTTTACGAAGATAATGATGAATGGCCAATACTTTGCTTCCTGATACCAACTGACTGCATCCTTTCCAAAAAATGGAAGAATTGTATTATTTAAAATTCCGTTTTGCGTGCTGCAAAAAGCAAATACGATATAGCCGATGATAACCGCACTCATCAGGTACGGGAACAAAATGGCACTCTGATACGTTTTCTTTAATCGCTTGTTGACCGCATCGCAAATGAAGATTGCAAAAATAATCCCCAACAAAGTATTTAAAATAATGAATACCACATTGTACAAAATGGTATTTCTGGTGATGGTCCAGGCATCCGGCGTTGCGAACAGAAATTTAAAATTCTTAAGTCCGTTGAATTGGCTGCCAAAAAGTCCATCTCTGACTTTATAGCTTTTAAAAGCGACCACCAATCCTGCCATCGGTATATAATTATTGATTAACAAATACAAACCGCCCGGCAAAAACATCAGATACAGCGGCCAGAACCGTTTCAATCCGATTTTTTTCTTTTTCATGTAATCCCCTCCGTTTAGAACTTCTTTTGATATATTCATCATAAAAAAAGAGTAGATTTCTCATCTACTCTTTTCGTGATTCCGATTTTCCATTTTGTGACATTACATATTTTTTGTTTTATGACTTTGATTTTCGGTACTCCTGCGGACTAAAGCCTGTGTATTTCTTCATCAATTTTGAGAAGTGGGAAAAGTTATCGTATCCCACTTTCGATGCTACGATGCTGATTGGAAGCTTTGTCTGTTCCAGCAGTTTTTTCGCCAACTCCATGCGATATCCAATATCGTAATCCTTAAAGGTTCGCCCCGTATATTTTTTGAAGACACGTGAAAAGTATTCTTCGTTTAAGTGCAGATAATCTGCCACTTCCGTTCTGCTGATTGCACGGTTCACGTTTGCTTTTATATAATCCTCCGCCATTCGAATGCGTTGCGCATTTTCATCCGTGACAACATCAGTCTGCAATCCAACCCAATAAATCCCCGGCTTGTTCTGTTGATTTTCCAGGCAACTGCTTCTGATTGCCTGAGTCCGCTCATCGCGATACTCTGTCATTTCATACAAATCCGGATATACAGCAACCCTAAATTCCATACGATTATTGAAAAATCCCGCAAAAGCTTCTACCCCGGTTTTCCATTGTTCTTCGCTGATTGCGCCTTTTTCTGCAGCGATAAAAATGACATAATTCATAATATCCATGCAAGCAATGGTTGCTTTGGCATATACTTCTCCAAACAATTCTTCTAGCACATTTCGAAATACCAGCTTCATCAAACCACTGTCCCAGCGATTCTTCTTCGTATCAAAACGCACCAATTGTATTCGTATTCCATGAAAAGAAGCATTTTCAAAATCTGTCAAATAGCTTTCTTTCAAACTTTTAAACAGGCTTTCGCAATCTTTTAAGCGATTTTCCCGCCCTCTCTCACAAAGGAGTTCAAGCATTCCATCTCTTTGATCAAACAAGGCCTCTGTGGACTTTTCCAAGCGCTTGATTTTTTTATTCTGCTGCGCCTCATCCACAGCACGCTTCACACAGGATTCCACATCCGCCATTCTCGCAGGCTGCAATATATAATCGAATCCCCCCAAGCGAATTGCCTCTCTTGCATATTCAAATTCCGCATGACTGGTCAAAAAGATTCCCACGATTCCGGGCTGCATTTTCTTTGTCCACTGAAATAGTGAAATCCCATCTTCTTCCGGCATCTCTATATCCGTAAGCAATATATCAATGTCAAAATTCATCATGACAAGCTTTGCTTCCTTTGCACTTCCGGCAGTATAGACTTCATCAATTCCAGCTGCAGTCCAGTTCACTCCATTTTGAAGGCTGTCTAAAACGGCTTTTAAATCATCTACAATCAAGATATTCATATATTCAAACTTCTTCTCTTCCTTCCCCGTTTTTCTTCCAAGGGATAATTAACTCACTGACAGCTCCACCATCATTATAAAACACGAACTGTGCCCTATCATCATACAATAATCGACAGCGTCTCATCAAATTATCAATTCCGATTCCGGCAGCGCCATCCTTTATGCCATCGTTTAATTCGGATAAAAGTTCCTCCGAATAACCGGCACCGTTATCCGAAATGGAAATATCCAAATATTCTCCATCCTCCGTATTGAGTTCCGTAACTGAGATTGCGATATGAAGCTCCGACATAATATTGCCCAGCTTCGCATACTTCACACTATTTTCCGCAAAAGTCTGAATGCACAGATTTGGCACCCACCATTCCTTGATTCCTTCCTGAATTTTCCAATCAACGACAATGGAACGATCCGTAATATTCTTCTGCAGGCTGATATAATTATTTGTATAATTTTTTTCTGATTCAAGCGTTACAAGTTCTTGTTCCACATGTAGCTTGCCTCTTAAATGCTCCGACAATTGCAAAACAATATCCTGAATTTTCTCGGTATCTCCATTGATTGCCACCGCATTCAGGGCCTTTAATCCATTCAGATAAAAGTGAGGCTTAAGCTGCATCGACAAATATTGCATTTGAGATTTCTGGCGCTCAATGGTTTCCTCGTATGTGCGCTTTTCCTGTTCATGCAAACGAAGCAGCATGCTATTTAATGTATCCGACACCTGTTGCAACTCCTCAAGAGTTGAACCACTGTCAAAAGGAATTGTACTTCCAAGACTCATCTGATTCATCTGATCTGTCAAATTGCGAAGCGGACGCAATAATTGGTTTTTCATTTTCACATACAAGATGATGACAGTCGCAATTGCAACCATCGTAATCAAAACCAGTATCACACCATATTCGCTGAAAAACACAAATCGATTCACCTTAATTGCAGTGCATACATAAAAGTCTGTATCATTGACCTGATATCCGCTGATATAATAGCCGTCTTCACTAATCTTAAAGTCTCCTGATAATATTTGGTCAACATAAGGTTCAAATGCTTCTTTTTCTTCTTCTAATCCAAGCACATTCCCGTTATAGATAAAAAACGGAGTTACATTCTCGTTCTCCGGATACTTTCTAAAATTCTCCTTGATTTGTCCGAGACTGATAAATTCGCAAAGTGCCACTCCGACTTCCTTATAGACACAAATCGCGTAGGAATCAAGATTTCCATGAACAAAATACCAGCTATTGCGCACTTCCTGTCCATTAATCAAAAGCTCTGTAATCTCTTTGATTTCTTCCTGCAATTTTACACCGGTATAATTTGATGCAAATTTGTAATCACGACGCTCAAATCCGTCATAATAAAGCACATATCCTGTCAAATCAGCAGTCTCATTGATATAGCCTTTTAATTTCTCCGTCAATTCATAGGCATCCACATAGGAATCCACCCCCACTGCGGTTTTGAGTTCATTATAGTTTTGATCGTAGGCATAGGTCGCATACATATTGCGATTCACTTCCTCGATCACTGTTGCGACAGCATCTGTATAGGCTGTATTTCTGCTGTCCCAATTCCGAAATACACTTTGCCTGTGTTGATAGATTACGCTGACATCCATAATCAAAAGCAAGATCAAAATTGCCGAATATAAAATTGCCAGCCCCCAGAGTATTACCTTTCTCAAAGACTTTGTCTTCTTCGTATTTGTCTTCTTCGTATTCTTATTAATCGTCTTTTTCATCATCTTCTTGATATTTCTTATTGTTTATACATTTCTCAAAGCATCAAAATTCCCTGCGTAATCAAAAATTCTCCCAGAAGATAAGTCAGCATCACCGTAAAATGTCGCTTAAAAATCAAATCCGGATTATGATGATATCGCACCAGATACAGGCTACAATCTGAGATAAAGAACAGCATCGCCCCCAGATATGCCACCATTGCGCCCGGATTTTTCAAGGTCATAAATTGCATCATTGCAAATAAATTCATGATGCTGTTTGCAATCATATAAAACAGCATCGGAAAGATTAACAAATTCGGAACATAATCCCAAATCTGCTTTACAATGATGCATGCTGCTCCCAAATAAATCAGCGCCAAAATTATGATGATTGGCCATACCACATCATTCCAATTAATTTTGCGAACATAAATCAAAATAAAGCAAATATGGCTTACCATAAAGAAAATGCCTCCGGCAAAAAACCAGCCATTTCCCTTTGGAATTAAAAGCACATCCCCCAGCCAGCTGGTAATCAGGGCTGTAAACAAAAGCCAAAAGATTGGATTCGCTGAAAGTACATAATAAAGCACCAAAAGGATGAGCAAAAAAGGTTTCGTCACGGCGCGACCTTTTTCCTCATCCTTCCAGCTGTAATATAAATGAATTGAAGCCGCAATTATAAATAATAAAAGTATCAAATGCGAAATCAAATAGCTCCCCCTTTTGAATTTATAAACTGTTCTCCATAATTATTATCCTTCAATCCGGATTTGAAATCAATTCATATGTAAAAAGCTACAAATTTTCGTCACAAAAAAGCAACTGTAAACCAAAGTCTACAGTTGCTCATTTTTGCTTTTTATGATTCTTTTTTCTTTAAGAATAACAATCCTGTACTAACAAGCAGCACACCAAGCGCCAATAAAATCACATAAGGTAATTCCTTTGCCCGATCACCTGTAGCAACTCCATTATCAAGTGTTGTTGTATGGGTGGTCTTATTGCCGGCTGAAGGAGTATTGGTTGATGAACCATTATCCTTTGTCTTTTTATCTATAACGACAACTTCCTGTACATAATTTTCCGATGCATCTCTCGGTGTGGAATCTACCGTAAATGTTGTTTCGGAAATTTCATATCCGTTCGGAGCAGCAAGCTGTTGTACCGTATAGGTACTTCCCATGCTAAGCGTTCCTTCAAAGGTCTGATGTTCATTCACATCTGTTACCCAGGTATCTTCTCCGCTTGCAGTCTTTACTACATTTCCATCAGAATCCACCAATTTCAACACACCACCGGCCAAATAATTTGATGCGGTATCCATCAGATAAACCTCAACGGTTACAACCGGAACGTTCCAATAATAGGTATCTGTATTCTCATCATAAATCCAGACATCTGAATCTCCGATTATGGTATTGGTTTCATCCGTATTCTCATCATAAACCACTTGTACTTCTACTGTTTCCGATGAAGTTGTATAACCTTCCGGCGGAAGAATCTCTTTCAACAGATATACCTTTCCGGCAACCACATCCGGGAAGCTGACAGCACCGGTTTCATCTGATACCGCAGTTGTAACCAAAGTATAAGTCTGTCCGTTTTCGGTAATTGTCGCAGAATACTGTCCTGCCTCTTCAGTTTCTTCCTCGCTTACATCATCACCAAACAGGAAGGACAAAATGCGCTGAATAAAATCCGCCGCCTTTGTCTTTATGATTTCAAGGATGGACTGTTCTTCTGTATTATCTTCAATGGTCTCATCCAGCTGATACAAGCCGTATACGACTCCTCCGACTCCGATTGCACTGGCATCAATCACATCCGAATCATCCTGCTGAGATACAGTCATAAAGGAAACAGTTCCGCGTTGTACTTCAAATACCACATCTGTGAGTACTTCTCCTGTTTCAGTTGAAACCAGGCCTGCAAAATTCTCTCCATTTACAGTCGCACTATATACGGTATCATCCATGACAATCAAGCCCTGATTCTCAATGCTTTCTGCTCTCAGATAATAGGTTTCTCCCATATTTAAGGCTGCAATCGAAACCACTGCCTCATCTTCTACCATCTCACTCGTAATGGTAAGCGGATCACCATTTTCGTCTTCAACCGGTACGGTACAATCCAAATCGGAGTAAACACCATAAGTAACACCGGCAAGCGCAATTGTACCATCAATTCTTCCGACCTCATCGTCTGCTGTTCCATTATAGCAACGAAGGGATGTTGTAAACTTCAATTGATTTGTCTGATGATCCATTACAATGACCGGAGCATCATTTTCTGAAAGGCTGTATGAGGTTCCGGTAAAGGAATAATCTGCAGCATTTCCATCTGTTTCATCAATTGTTAATGTATTGTCTTTTGCGATGGTAAATACCACCGGCTTTGTCTGGTTATATCCTGCACTCACTGAGGTTTCCGTAATCTTATAGGCTCCAGGCACAAGTCCTTCAACCCATACGGTTCCATTTTCAGATACTGTTACAGTTTGATACAAAACGCTTCCGTCTTCAGAAGTAATTTCAAACTCTGCACCTGCAACTGTTTTTGTATTCCCATCGGCTGTGGATTTTACAGTAAATCCTGTCATCCAATCCGTCATGGTAATGGTTGTGATTTCACCATTTGTTGTGGTCCAATCCACTTCATTTTCGTTGATCACATCACTGCCATCCGGTGCTGTAATCTGCGTTACCTTTCCTTCCTCATCTACTGAGAATGCGAAAGATGAAATGGTTCCATAACCTGAAGGTGCCTGTGTTTCCTCTACAATATAGCGGTTACCTGCCACAATCAGATTTGAAAGGACAATCTTTCCCTCGTCATCTGTTGTAAAGGTTCTAGTCGAAGCTTCTGCATCACCCGCAAAGATTCCCGTTACTGTAAATGTCGCATCTGGCAATACTGTAGAAGCAGAACCATCACTCTTTTGCCCTTGCTTTACAAGTGTAATTGATGTAACCGTCTTTGAAAGATTCACATTAACGGTGGCATCGGTGCATTCAGCTGTAATCACATATGGTCCGTGATAATTTCCGTCATAACGATATCCGGATGGGATATCCAATGCTTTTACATAATAATCCACGCCCCAAATCAAATCAGTCGCTGTACCAACCGCAGTTCCCACTCCATTCTGCGATACCGTAATGGTATCGACTTCTTCGTAGGTTCCTGTTGATTCATCATAGGTATAGATACCAAAGCTGGCACCATCAATGCTTGCTGTGCCTTCTGTTGTCACATTCAGCTTCATGGAGCCGGTTCTTCTCTCGTTGGAAAGTGTTACGCTTTTGGTCTTATCCGCATCCTGGTCAGTAACCTCAAATGCAACCTTCTCTGATGAAAGTTCATATCCAACCGGAGCTTCTGTTTCAATCACATAATAAGTTCCAATTGACAATCCCTTTGAAAGTGCAACATTTTCATAAGCCGCATTTTTTCCGGTTGCATCTTCCGTCTTCGCATATCCATTCTCATCAAGTGAAATGGTTCCTACAACCACATCGGTGGTAGGATTGTCGATGGAACCGGTATATATATGAATTTCAAAAGTTGCTTCGTTATTTGTGATGAGAGCATTGTTATAGGTGTCATATTTTTCCACCTTTAACTGCGCCATCACACGACGGTTTGTCATTGCAATCGTCGTATTGGAAGAAATTGTAGCTTTCAGTGCTGTATCCGCATTTGTAACATCGATGGCCTTTGCACCGCCTGTTGCTACAGTAAATGTCAACAGAGAGTTTTCGGTAGAAACAATTCCTTCCGGGCTTACTTCTGTAATCTCATATGTTTTGCCTGATTCAAAGATTGCAGAATAAGTCTTGGTTGTACCATCTGTCGTATATTCCGCAACCACATCACCTGTCTCGGCATCAGAAATCTGAATCTGAGCGCCTTCAACAGCCACACCATTTTCATCCTTTAATGTAAATGAAAATGTAGTCGGCTTCTGCTTTAAGGTTAAGGCAGTGCCACTTACAGTCGCATTTCCTGCCGTTGTTAGCTTAAGATTTCCATTTGCTAAAACTGTAAATACAGTTGCCGGTGGTGTCACATATCCGGCTTGAACCGAAGTCGGTGCAAGCTGATAACTCTTTCCGGGCTTTAATACACCAAGTAATTCCACACCGCTTGCCAATTCACTTCCGGTGAAAGTTAAAGTATCGGATGTTGCAGTATCTTCACCGTCAAGAATCATATCTCCGGTCAAAGTATATGTTGAATCATCCGTCAATTCCGCAGAATCAGAATTTAACACATACAACTTAATATCATTGGTTGTATTTAAAATCGTAAAAGTATCATCAAAATTGCTTCCCGGTGTAATCTCTGCCGTAGCAGACGAAGTATCCACTGCAAAATAATGAACTTTGGAATCTAAAACATATCCTGCTTCCGTAGTGCTCTCCACAACTCCGTAAAGACCGAATGTCAAATCAGAAATTGTAAATGAAGCATTTCCATCCGCATCGCTGTCTGAACATGTATAAGTGCCGATTTCTTTTCTCGCGCTTCCTTCTACTCCATTCGGATAAAGGTACAACTTAAAAGTAGAACTTGCACCTGTTGTAGCTGCACCATTTTCCACATTGCTAAGGCTTGAGGTTGCAATCTGATAATGCTTATGAATTGTAATTTCGCCCAGCACTTCTGTGGTACGTGCATCCGTGAAATAGGAAGCCTGAAGACCGGTTAATGCCTGTCCGTTTGAAAGCGGAACAATTGCTTTTGTTCCGGGACTGTTGAAATCATATGCGCCATAAACAGTATCATCTAATGTGTAGCCGCCATAGTTTGTACTAACGGATGATGTTGCATATTCTGTGCTGATTTCTTTTACATAATAAATATGATTGCTAGTGGAATATGGAGCCAAAAGACTACATACACCATTTTCATCCGTGTAAGCGGAATAAATTAATTTTGTGCAATTTGCATCTGAATAGATACCGTACAAAGCACCTGCAACCGGAATCGGATCCGTTGCCACACTGGAAGCATCCACTTTGGTAAAGTTTAATACCACACGCGCCTTTGCACTTCCGGAGCTTTTTGCACTGGCTTGTACAGTCACTGTCACGCTACTATCTGACTTGACAGATTCATCAGATAAATAAGCTGTATTCACAAGACCTGATGTACGTTCAGTCGCATTGGTTGTAGTAATTGCAGTGCTATAACTAATCACATAACATTCATTTTGTGTTGTGCTTGGCAGCTCAATCTGAAGCACTGTTGTGCCATCCAACTTCGGTGAAGCAGTCACTGATACCTGATTAGTCACATCAACGCCATTCGTTTTGACCGTAAAAGTGCTTTGATCAAATGCCTGACCCGCACCAAGAACATCCGTGATTTCCAGATAATTCGAAATATCGGCATGTGCACGATTGACAGTTAAAGTCCACTGAATAGAATCGTCATCACTTACAAAAGTTCCACTCTTTGCCAATACATGGTTGTCAAGCTTTGTATCTTCCTCATCACTTTCCACACTTGCAGATAATTCATGATTTGTACTGACAAGTGTTTCGGAACTTAAGACAACCGTATTATCTGCACCAATGATTGCTTGACTTAAGTCAGTTCCCGGACTTAAATATTCCGGAATAAATGACACATAAATATGTGCTGTTTTCGCCTCTGTCACATCATCCGGCCAGGTTATGGTAACCGCTTTATTTGTATTATCCACATTCACAACTGCGTCAGTATCAACTTCACCGGTTGCAGTCTCGACATGGGTTTCATAATCGCCGCTTCCGGCTGCTGCAATCGTATAATATTCCGCAGGAATACTCGCTCCGCTCTCAGTCTTGAATACAGAAGAAAGTGCATCTGTCAATGAAACGCCTTCTAAAGTCATGCCATTTTTGTTCATTGGAATCGTGAAATGGAAATAGCTGACACTATTTGCATCATCATGTACCACTTCTACACTCTTGCTCAAAAGATTGTTTTTCATCTCAATGGAATCACTGTCAGAATCAGTATAGGTGTGATTGCCGTATTCAATTGAAACAGTTGCTGTATTGGTATATTTCTTATTGTTATTGGAACGGAAATATTCCAACGCCTTTGTCTTTATAGAGATTCTGATATCATCCAGCGTCTTTTGATCCGCCTCTAAGGCCTCGCGTGAGAACGTAAAGGTAAGTGTTGTACCTACTTGCTCAAATGTATATACCTGTTCAGAGACAGCTGTACCATCTGCATATGTAACCTCCGGTGTTCCGGATAATTCCAAATCATTTTCCGGCAGAACATCTGTCACAACAGCAGTATCATAATCTGTAATTTTCGTTCCCGGAATAATTTCCCAGGTGATTAATCCGGTCTGCTTATTTGCTTCAACCGCATTCTTTTCGATATAGGTCGCAAGGAACTCTGTTGTCACACTTGGAGCACCCCAGATTGTGCCTGCACCGGTTCCTGATCCTCCTGAGGTTGGATAAAGCGCCTGGATATATGCGCGGTTGCTAACGGATGAATCCAAGGTAACATCTTCTGCTGTGCTATAATCTACCGCAATATTCGTACGGAACACAATCGTATATTGATTGGTATAACCGGCATGACTACTATCACCAAAATTAACAGCTAAAGTTTGCTGCCCATTTGCATCCTCTTCTATTGTATAAGAAATACCGGTTGCAGAATCTGATGTATTTGATGATGTCAATACAATTTCCGATTCTCCTTCCGGCAGGATGGAAATGCCATGTTCCTCATCAACCGTCAATCCGGATGACAAAATATCACTGACAATACATTGATAAAAAGCAGTCTTTTCTTCATTGACAACAATCGTCCAGTCCATTGAATTTCCATTTACCTGAACTCCGGACTTTTCGATATGTGTATAAGGTACGACAACAGTGGAATCCGATACTGTGCTGCCCTCTGCGATTGTTAAGTCGGATGTTCCCGGATCAAGAGTCGCAGTATTTCCTACTGTAGTCTCTGTTTCATTATTTTCATATGCATTCTGATAAGCTTTCTCCAAAAGTGACTCATCCACATAAGTACGAACTACGATTGTGGCCGGTGCTTTCACACCCTCAGCTAAAGTTACCACGAAGCTTCCTTCATCATCACTTTCCGATGTTAACGCAGTTCCGCTTCCATAGGTTTCGCCAAGATAAGCTCCGGCGAAGGATAATCCACTTTCCGGTAAGGTATCTGTCACAACAAGGCCGCCAAGATCCATTCCGGAGCTTGAGCTTTCTGTACCAACAGAAATTGTCCAATCAATATATGAACGACCTGTAGATGCTTCTACTAACACATCCCCGCCTTCTTTTGTAAATCCGGATACTTCCGTCGGCACCTTTGGCAAAGCCAATGTGATTGCAGAAGACGAACCTGTAGCCGGAGCCATCACATATTCATTCAAATCCTCTGTACCGATTTGATCATAATTAACGGTTCCTTCAAAAGCCACAGCTACATTGATATCATATACACCTTCCGTCTCAACTGCTTCATTCCATGTCACAGTTAAAACATTATCTTCAATTGTATAAGTTGCGATGGAAATATCTAAGTTTGAATCCTCGATGGTTCCTTCCGTATCTTCTACTGAAAGTACATCAGGAAAAGAAAATGTCAGATAATCTCCGCTTTCGATATCCGTATGGGGATCTGATAATGCAATATCAAACTCTCCACCGATTTTTGTAACATCTAAGATAGAATAAGTATCAGAATCAATCGTATATTGATTCTCATTCAATTGGCAATCAATCTGAGTGTCATCCACAGTATAATAAAGAGTACTAAAAGAAAACGCCAACTCATTTGACGTTTCGATTGCGATGATATTTCCGGCATTTTCTGCAGAAACAGACACATTTGGAAATGCCTGCACAATCATCGTCGCAGTTAATAAACTAGCTAGTAATCTCTTCTTCATTAAAATAAAACCTCTTTTCATAGCATTTTTTCATTTCTATAGGCCGCAAAAAAACAGCCACGCATGTTTAGCGCGACTGTATAACTCTTTTCAAACAAATAGTATATTAGCACTATTTTTTATGCTCGTCAACAACATTTGTAGGCTTGTTTGTTGCAGAATTCTAAATGATTATGCGGTAATTCTCCTCAACAATGGATACAGCACGGTGGCGATTCCTACACCAAAAATTGCTTGTACCAAATTAGGCAGTATTCCAACTAATGCTGCAGCAAACCCTGCCGAAAATGTTCCATGGCTTACGACAGAAAGTATAAAAATTTCGTAAAGGAAATATCCTGCAATCATAACCACCTCCCCAACGATTCCGGCAACAATTGTAGAAAGAATGTTCCTGTGGGTATGCTCATGGGATTCCTTTGATATCGCTTTAAACATATAATATGCCACCATCGCTGTCAGCATCTTAATCACAAATGTTCCCGGAACGTAAATAAAATATCCGCCCAGCACATCGCCCAACGCCGATCCGACGCCGGCCGCCAGCCCGCCCCACAGTGGCCCGAGGAGCAATCCTGCCAATAATACAAAACCATCTCCCGGATGCACATATCCTCCGGTTGGAGTTGGCACCTTTATAATCATAGTGCCAACACAAGTTAACGCTGCAAACAAGGCAGCCAAAATCATCTTCTTGCTTTTCATTTTTTCCAGTACTCCCTATCAATAATTTGATAGTATCTTATAGCACAATCGCTCTCATTTCAAGAACCAGCGGAGCACTTTTTTTATGATATGGGAATTTCGGAGAAATTACCTATAAAAAAAGCCGTAAGGCAGGATTGCCATACGACTTCAGTTCAAGTCTCGCTTGTTCGTTTTATCTGTAAAAACGTCCGTACTCCATTGCACAAAGCTTTACATATTCTTTCCATAAGTTTTTCAATAATTTCTTCATTTTAATCTCCTTCCCGGCGACTTCATTCGCCGTATCAATCTCTTTATCTTGTTTACGGTTGTATCATAACCCCAAATAGATTAAAATACTTGTCATAAGGTGCATAAAAGTAGCCAAATCTTGCAAAATTTTATTATTTCACTGTATTTTTGCGATTTTACAGTGTTTAGACTAGCCATAAACAGGAGATATCATGAAGCCATTATATGAATCATTTGAAGATGATATTGAATTTTACAGAAAGAAATCAGAACATACACCTCCACATATGCATAATTTTATTGAATGTGTATATATTTTAAGCGGGACCTTAGAACTGGGCGTCGGACAAGAGCTATATCATATGGAAAAAGGCGATTTTGCGATTATGTTCCCCGGCCAAATTCATCATTCTCAAGTATTTGATGCTGAGCGCGGACAGAGCATGTATCTGATTGCCTCGCCAAATTATGCAGAACTCTACAGGAATCTTCTCTTAAATTATATTCCGGAGCAGCCAATTATCTCGGCGGATAAACTTCATAAGGATGTATATTACTGTATGAATGGAATCTATGAGGAAATCAAATCCGAACAACCGGATTTCGATTTTAGAACGCATGCCATATATCAATCTTATATTCAATTGATTTTGGCACGCATTTTGCCATTGCTCTCATTAAAAGAACGTAATAATAAAGATGACGGAGATTTGATTTATCGAACTGTCACTTATATTGCCAAACATTTCACTGAACCTGTGACATTAAATAGTATGGCAAAAGATATGTATGTCAGTCCCTATGCGCTCTCACGCATTTTTTCAGGGACTTTCCATACAAATTTCAACCGTTACCTCAACGAAACACGCTTAGAATATGCACTGAATCTACTTCGCTATACGGATCAAACGATTACAGAAGTTTACGAAAATGCCGGATTTGAAAGTCAACGTACCTTCAATCGTTTCTTTTCGGAACGAATGCATATGTCTCCGCGCGTCTATCGCAATCAAATCAAAAATGAATTGGATATTGATTATTATGCGCATCAAAAAAGAGAACGATGATTACATATATTTCTCTTTGAATGCATTCAGCACATCCAGAATTGTTTGCATATTGCTTCGAATATCCTGCGTGGTCTCACTGTTTTTCAATGTGAATTCCTTTGTTTGGTCTGCACTTGAAGTCACAGCCTGAGAAACTGCAGAAATATTCGTAATGCCATCTACGATGGCCTGATTGTTTTGCTCAAGCATGGTCATCTCTTCAGCCTGATTCATGGCATTAGAATTCACCCCATTTACACTTTCGCTGATATCTGCAAACTCATCCTTCATCTGTGCAATCAAAGTCGCCTGCTTATCAGACAACTGCGCCATTATACCAACTGCATCAGATGCTTTTGCTGAGGAGGAACGCAAATCATTGATAATTTTCTCAATATCTTCCGTGGCATTCTTTGTTTGCCCGGCAAGCTCATTAATCTCAGTTGCAACTACCGCAAAGCCCTTTCCTGCTTCGCCGGCTCTGGCCGCCTCTATGGATGCGTTCAGCGCTAAAAGATTGGTTTGACTGGCAATTCCATTGATCAAAGAAATAATATTAATTGCCTCATCTGTTCGCTGATTGAGAAGAGACATTTCCTTTATCACAAGTTCACTATTCGTCCTTGAGGTATCTGCGCTTTCCATCAACTCATTGACACCCTCAATGCCCTCCGAAACCTTTTCGGATGCAGACTGGGAAAGCGTATGAATCTCGCTTGAAAGCGCGGTTGCTTTCTCGATGATTTCCTGAATGCGAGTGGTTTTCTCGATTTGCCCCTGTAGAGATTCTGCTGTATTTGTGGTACCCGAGCTGACATCCTCCATGGAATCTTTTGTATTAGATACCGCATCCGCAAGCTGGTCAATCTGCACACCGATTTCCCCTGAAACATTGATAATTTCAGTCACGACATTGATTGCATTATCCAGCAACTGCTTTTCGCTTTCTTCTTTTTGCTGAATCTCCTCAATTTTTTCTTCGCTAATCCGAGTAGAAACACGACTTCCAAAGAATGCAAACAAACCTGTTAAAAGAACAGCCAATACTTGAATCTCATAATTGGCGCTATTTGCCAAAGCCGCTTCTTTGTTCTGAATAATGCGATACACCACCAATACCACATTGGCAATCACAATCAGTGCAGAATAATTGCGCAATACAACATGATTATTCGTAATCAAAATAGCAGGCAATAGAACAATCGCATAAATAAAAGCCAATGGTGATGTGGTTGTAAAGATTACAAATGCATATAGAATCAGAAATCCGTATGCAATCACTGCTGCCAATTGTTCATTTGCACGATTTTTCTTATATAACAGCATGGAAATACATCCCGGGACCAAATCGATGATCAGAAATGCAATAATATATGGTACGGTACGAGCGCCCTTAAAAAATTCCAAAATGTAAGCAAGCGCTAATATAACTACCATCGTTTCATAACATACAATCAAGATTTTATTTAGTTTTGCCTTCTCACTCAATTTCCCATCCTCCTAAATAGCTACATAAAAACCCTATAACACAAGAGCAAAAAACTAAAGGACCTCATTCATGCTTCCTGTTCTATATCCTATCAAATCCATTGTAACATAATCAAATCCATACTCCCTAAATTTTTGTGTAATTTCTTTTCGCACATTTTCTGAAATTAATCTTTCAAATTCTTCCGGCATAATTTCAATTCTGGCCATCATATTATGAATTCTTACACGAACTTGATGGAAGCCTAAATCCAATAACAGCTGCTCGGCTTTATCTACCATAGCTAGTTTTTCTTCTGAAATTGTTTCTCCATAAACAAATCTTGAAGAAAGACATGCAAAGGACTGTTTATTCCACGTAGGTAGATGGAAATATTTAGACAGAATTCGGATTTCCTCCTTGGTAAAACCAATATGCCTTAACGGGCTCTTTATACCAAGTTCAGCTACTGCTTGAAGCCCCGGTCTATAATCTCCATTATCATCTAGATTTGATCCTTCTGCAACAGTTTGAATCCCTTCACGCTCTGCAATTTTTAATATTTTTTCAAACAATTCATGTTTACAGAGATAGCATCTGTTCTTAGGGTTATGCGAAAAACCTTCTATCTCTAATTCTTCCGAGAGACATATTTCGTGACGAATTCCATTCTCTTCACAAAATTTTGTAGCTTCATTCAACTCCCTTTTGGGGAATGAGCACGAACTGGCAGTTACAGCTATCACTTTGTCATTAAGAGCTTCCTTTGCTGCAAACAATAAGAATGTTGAATCAACACCGCTTGAAAAGGCAACTGCAACACTTTCCAAAGATTTTAAGTAATCTTTTAGATGTTCATATTTTTCCAATAAAGTCTTCGATGGACTTGCCATATTTTCCATTATCAATTCCTCACTTTCAATGACTTCAAATAGATTTTATGTTCTTCTGTAATTCGTCTGCTCTCCACACACTTCTGAATCGCCTTGTTATGTGTCCAATCATCAAGCCTTTTTTTCTCAATAAATGGTATAACACTTTCATACTGCTTTGCGAGAGCAGTTGCAAAATACCACGCAATCATCATATTGACATAATACTCTTCACTTCTTATCTTAGAAACCATTTCAGGATAAACGGGATCATAATCATCATCCAAAAAATGTGCCATCAGCATTTCTACTCCAAATCTTATGGTATAAGGATGATTCGATTCAATCCATTTTTTGATATACGTAAGGAGCACCGCTTTGTTCTTTTTAAAGATTTTGGGAGACATTTGATCACACGTAGCCCAGTTATCTACATACGGAAGAAACTTTTCCAACGCCTCTAAACATTCACCTAAATCTTTCATCCCTGAGATAATAAAAGCATGTAACTGGTTTTCTTCAAAATATGTATGAGGCAATTCTTCAAGAAACCTTTTATATTCACCGGTTTTCAAAAGATTCTTTGCCATACTTTTTAGTTCTGGGGTTCTCACTCCGATAATTGACTCAGAATCTATGGACGGAATAATTCTAATCTGCATCTTGCGATACTTCAAATCCTGAAAGCTATATAGTTTCGTAATTAATTCTGTTTGAGTCATATTTCAATATTACCTTTCACTCTATACGCCCTTTTCATTTATCCTCGTGAAATACTCTTTTTCATTTTCATGATGAATGTAGGCACCGTTTTTTATCTGCACGCGAAGACTTGCCGGATTATTCTTGTTTACAGACATATACACTTCATGAATGCCCATTTGTCTTGCCTTTATAAGAGTAAGCTCAAGTCCTTTCGTTGCATATCCCTTTCCACGATATTCTTTTGACATACAATAGCCGATATGACCGGCGCCTTCTCTTAAGGCATCATTCAAATAATGTCTTAAATTAAAGACCCCGACATAAACACCTTCATCTACGAGCACATAGGTAGTATCCGGAACAAATCCCTCCGGAAGTTCTTTTCCCAGTGACCAGTTTCTCTTTTTTTCAATCCACTCAAGAAACTGTTCATAGTTGTAGCCGTATACACTATTTATATACCCGTTTTCATTTTCCGGAAAAGTCATATAAAGTTCATATGTTTTTCGATAGTCGGAATCCTGTACTCTTACTAGTTCCATTACAAATCCTCCATTTTGCAAGCATCCGTTTTCTTGCCGGTCTTATACAAGAACAAAGAGTTGCACAGCAACTCTTTGCGCGCTGGTGCGCGCAAGCATTAGCTTGCATATTCATCTGCGCACCAGTCGCATCCTGCACGGAGTGCTTTTGTATAATAGGAAATTCGAAGGAATTTCCTATTATACAAAAAAGCACATCAGCAAGATTACAATCTGCCATGTGCTTTTCATAAATCATCAT
>SVFB01000014.1 GCA_015057085.1 Lachnospiraceae bacterium | reverse complement strand
ATCCCGCACGGAGTGCAAATATTTTCTAGAAATTAGCTATGCGAATTTCTAGAAAATATTTATATCGGCCCGGATACCCAGGAGAAGAAAAATTCGGTAATAGAAGAAGCGAAACACATTGGTGCAATTTTCGCAGGGAGACCTTGTGCGGGAAGAGGGAATGTTGGCGTGGTTGCAAAACAAAATCCGTCTTCAAAGTCTATGAGCCTGCACAAACCAAATGCTGCAAAGACCTGTTGCTGATCGAAATACTTCAAACGTGGACTTTTGCCTGCGAGGCGGCTAGAAATAGCGGTCCGGATACCCTTGGCAAAGAAAAATTCGTGATAGAAGCGAACACGTTGGTGCGATTTTCGCAGCAAGACCTTGTGCGGAAGAGGGATGTGGCTGTGGTTACGAAACACGGGCATGGGCAATGCGCTGGTTTTGATGGAAGTTTGTGGTAGAAAGGAACAGGCCTGCAGCAAGCGTAGCTTGTGCAGGCCTGTTCCTTTCGGTATGTATCCTACTGTTTTCCAATTAGTGTATCTTTCAAGCAGAATGCGATAATGGTCGCAATCAGCGACAGAATTGCAAATACCACAAATACCATCATGTACCCTTTTTGCTGGTTACCGGCAGCCGTCAACATCGCCGGCACAATCAAAAGCGCAAAACTTCTGATTCCCACAACCAACGGAACCATCAACTTATTCGCCTGTGGGAAATCATAGCGTCCGAAAATCTGAATCGTAAAACTCGGCATCAAATTTCCCAAACCACCTAAAAGGCAAGAATACATCACGATTGAAATCAAAGTAATTGGCAAATTCACCGTCGCCATTCCAATCAAAGCAACAACCATCATAGCTGTCCAGCATACAGAGAAAATCTCTACTGCCTTTTTGGTACCAATTTTCTGGTCAATCCAGCCCCAGGCAAAGGATGCGAAAATTCCGATAATAGAAGAAATGGTCAACCACATAATCGCCTGTTCTGTCTTTAATCCCACCACCGCAAGTCTTGGAATCATCTGACTCGTAACACCAATCAATCCGATAAAGAGAAATCCAAATAATACGGTTAATGCCCATAATTCCTTTGTTTTTAATAATTTTCCAAAGGTGAATTCTGATTTGTATTCGTGAATCAACTTCAGATTTGCCTGCTTTTCTTCTTCTGTAATTGGTTCATTATCCGGAAAAGCACCTGCTTCTTCAGGATAATTCTTGAAAAAGATAATGGTAATTAATGCAAGTACGAGACAGATTCCTGTCATTAATTTAAAAGGTGCAGAAAGATCAAATCGTTTGATTAGCACCTGGAAAACTGCCACCATAATAGCACTGGAGAAACACATTCCCATTGTGGACCATCCTAATGCCAATCCTTTCTTCTTTGGGAACCAGTTGTTCATAATCTGCTGCGTTGATACAAGATTTAATGCATCAGATACTGCTGTAATCAGCACAACCATTGCTGCATACATTGCAATACTGTTTGCCTGTCCGTTTAGGAACCAAATGATTGCATAAATCACCAAAATTCCTACTGTCGGCCATTTTACTTTACATTTTGCTACAATCTGACCAAGTATCAAAGCAACCGGTATTCCTACAAATCCCCCGATTGCAGAAAATACCAAAAGTTTTTGCCATGCTTCGCCCATACCAAATCGTACAGTTCCGAATTGCTCTACCGTAACATTTAAAGTATCCGGCGGTGTCGCGGAAAACATGTACAGAAAGAGTACATAGATGATGACAAGCCATCCCTTTTTTCCAAAATTACTTTTTGTGTTCATAAAATGATACCCCCTTTTTTGAATTCACATCTCTCCCGAGATCAAATACCTTTCAAAAAAGAGGGTAACAGTTTTGCCAAAATAATACCACGCAATAATCATCCAATTTCCGGTCCAAATCCTTCGATTTCAACCTAACTTTTTGGTATCTATGACTTATGAAATTAAAAATGCTTCTAAGATTTTCGAGAAGGTTTCAAGCCCCTTGCGATCCTCCTCCGAAAATCTTCCGATTGCGGTGCTGTCAATGTCCATAACGCCGATTACTTCTCCTTTTGCATTGTGGAGTGGCACCACGATTTCTGAGTTCGAAGCGCTGTCACAGGCAATATGTCCCGGGAATTCGTGCACATCGTACACCAGCTGTGTTTCGTCTTTTTCGGCTGCTGTTCCACAAACGCCACGCCCTAAAGGAATCATGGTACATGCAGTCTTTCCCTGAAATGGCCCAAGTATTAATTTACCATCCTTCATTAAATAAAATCCTGCCCAGTTAATCTCATCTAAATGTTCAAACAACAGCGCCGAAGCATTTGCCATATTTGTAATGCCATAAGGCACATCTTCGCATAATGCTTTCAGTTGTTCATTCATCAATTGATAATCCATTTGTTTACTCCCTTACTTTTTCACTGATTATATCACGTTAAACACAAGAATCACATCTTCCATTCCAGGGGCTTTAATGGTGACTTTCGCCTCGCCTTCACCACCTGTTGTCTTAATATAGCATCCGCTTGCGCCGCCTCGGAATGCTACATTTTTTGGTCCGATTAATTCAATTGGGCCCTCTGTAGAAATCTCGGCAGCTTCCCCATAGAAAAACAATTGATTGTCATGCTCATCTGCTGCAACCATCCGAATTTCCGCCACATCGTAGGAATGCTGCTCGTGCAGTTTATCGCTGGAAGTACGCACGTTTAAGTGCATCTTTGTCATTGGTGCCTTCACGACAGTTGCAACAACTTCCCCTTTATAGATTGCCTCAAAACGATATTCTTTGGAACGCTCTCCCCAGTCGCCTACATATTTATTGTACAGCCCAACTGCGCTCTTAGGATCCATATGATAAATCGCCACCAATTTCGCTGCCATTTTCGCAAGCTTTGGTGTCATATTCATTCCGTGGATTGCCACATGATTCATCATATCTTTCACAATTTGAGCCTGCTTTGGCTTATAATTTTCGCCTTTTTCAATCGCATCGCCGATGTAATCATCAATTGCGATTGGGCCTCGGCGCAAATTCGGCATTTCAGAATGGTTTGCGTCATATTCTTTGATAAAGCGTCCGTTTTTATACATGCGAATGGCATCCGCATTCGTAAGCATATAGGTTTCGGTTCGGTTGCAGGCCGGATGTTCTCCGATATCCATTGAGGAAGCCACTTCCAGATATGGATTCTTCTCGCAATCCCCCTGCGCAGTATATACGCCTGCTGCCGGCTTCGGATTTCGGAACATATCCATCACTCCGTGATAACAAATGCGATCTCCTGAACCGAAATCTTTGTGCGTATTGTAATCAAACATACACCATCCAAAACTTCCTGCGATATTTTCCTGGGATGCAACTCCGTTTAACACAGTTGCATGACGCATCATATGCTCTCGTCTTTGTTCCTCATCATCAAACATCTTTGTTGGATACATATGTCCATTGTATTCAGATACCAAATAACCCTTTGACATATCAGAGGTCACATCTTTCTTTTTCTCTGCGCCAATCCCTGTGCCGGCTCCGCCATAAGAAAAATCATTAAAGGTGTAAACATCCTCCAGCAAATTGCTCTTTTTAAGGAAACGCACGCCACCGGTCTGTCTCGTACTATCCAATTCATGCGCAACAGCATTTGTGCGGGTATAAAGTTCATCCTCATCCTGAGATTCATTGATGCGCACACCCCAAAGGATGATAGATGGATGATTACGATATTGTGTTACCATTTCCCTCACATTCTCGACTGCTTGATTTTTCCATGCAGCATCGCCCATATGCTGCCATCCCGGAATTTCCGTAAATACCATTAACCCAATCTCATCACATCGGTTTAAAAAATGATGCGACTGTGGATAATGTGAAGTACGGACTGCATTAAGAGCCAGTTCATACTTACAGATATCTGCATCCAATTCCTGCATGGACTGTGGCATCGCATAACCTACATAAGGATAACTCTGATGACGATTCAAACCTCGTATTTTAATTTTCTCACCATTTAAGAAAAATCCTTCGGATGTAAATCTAGCTTCTCTAAATCCAAATCGAATGGTTCTTTGATCTTTTTCTACCCCATTTTCTGCAATACTAACAGAAAGTTCATATAGATTTGGCATATCTAAAGACCATTCTTTTATTCCATCTAACGTCTTTTGGGTATGAAACTTTGTAGTCTCGATTTTCCCTTCATAGGTCCAGCTTTCAGCAATGACATTTCCGCTTATATCTTTCAGTTCATAGGTTAAGGTCAACTCTTTGCCCTTACATTCCTCCGATAAGCTATGCTCTATTTCAAGCTGATATTGAGTTGAAGTCTTTCTTTTTGGCTTTGCAAACACGTCCTCAGTATGAAGCGGATCCAATATCTCCAGATAAGTATCACGATATATTCCACCATAAGTCATATAGTCGATTACAAGTCCAAAAGGTGGAATATTTAAACTTTCTCTACTGTCCAATTTCACATCAACTGTAATGCAATCCTCCCCAACAAATGGTGTTAAATCTACAGTAAATGCCGTATATCCACAGTGATGGCTTCCAATTTCCTTGCCATTTGCATAGACAGTGGCATCATGGGCCGCACCTTCAAAGGTTAGTCGTACAACTTTACCCATCCAGCTTTTTTCCGGTTTAATAATTGTGCGATACCCACTCACCATCTGATATTCATTTTCATCAAAATAATTGTAAGGTGTTTCTTTTACCGTATGTGGAATTCTAATATTTTCATATGTCTCCACTCCGAATTCCGGTGTGAATTTCCATTCATCATTTAAATAAATTCTTTTCATGATACAATCCCTTCTCGTTTGCAAAATCTGTTTATGGCCTTATTCTAACATAGAAAAAATTTGGAATCTACACCTGCAGAGCAATTTGGAAACTATTTTTTAAATTTAGTTTCCATTCCTGCCAATGCTTGATATTATGGCAATTCTGTGGTATAAAAGTACTAAGGGTTAACTTATTGGAGAAAGGATTGTCTATGGCAAAAATTTTAATATGCGATGATGCACTTTTTGCACGTACTGCTACCGAAAAGATGGTAACCGATCTCGGACATGAGATTGTAGAAAGCGCAGAGAATGGTGAACAAGCTGTTGAAGCTTATAAGAAATACCACCCTGATCTCGTATTGATGGATATCAATATGCCCGGAATGAATGGATTAGATGCCTTAAAAGAAATTCGCGCATACGATCCGCACGCCCGTGTTGTAATGCTCTCAGCAATGGGGCAGCAGCATAATGTATATCAAGCAATCGAATATGGTGCAGTAGATTTTGTTACAAAGCCTGTTTCTCCTGAATTGTTTGAACAGGCGCTTACAAAAGATCTTACGATTCCAACAGATTAAACCAAAAGGCAATTGAGAATATCATTCTCAATTGCCTTTTTTACTCTGCATATGATTATTTTTTTGCCACATCAATTCGAATCAATGCTTTGCGAAGCGCAAATTCCGCACGTCTTAAGTCTAAGTCTTCTGCTTTTTCAGCAATTCTGTGTTCCGCTCTTTCTTTTGCTTCTTCCGCGCGTTTGACATCAATCTCATCCGGCCATTCTGCAAGCTCTGCGAGGAGCGTTACTTTTTCACCGAGAATTTCTGCGAATCCGGAATGCACTGCTGCCACTACGGTCTCTTCTCCATTATGGATTGTTACCGCACCCGGTGCAAGTACCGTTGTAAGTGGAATATGATTCTTATAGATACCGATATCCCCTTCCGATGTGGTAAATTCCAGAAAATCGGTCTCTCCTTTGTAAAAGACACGATCCGGTGTGATGATTTCTACATCAAACTTATTTCCCTCTGCCATAGGATCACCTCCTATTGCATCTTCGCACGAACTTCATCGATGGTTCCCACATTTAAGAAATATCCTTCCGGTACGTCATCTAACTTACCATCGAGAATCTCCTGGAATCCGCGAATGGTCTCTGCGATTGGAACATACTTTCCATCAAGTCCGGTAAACTGTGTTGCTACATTGAATGGCTGAGAAAGGAATCTCTGTACCTTTCTCGCACGGCTTACAACCAGCTTGTCTTCTTCACCAAGTTCGTCCATACCAAGGATTGCAATGATATCCTGCAACTCTTTATACTTCTGGAGAATCTCCTGTACACCGCGGGCAACCTGGAAATGCTCCTCTCCAACAATTCGAGGATCAAGGATTCGCGATGTAGATGCAAGCGGATCAACCGCAGGATAAATACCGAGTTCGGCGATGGAACGCTCAAGTACGGTGGTTGCATCCAAATGGGCGAATGTGGTCGCCGGTGCAGGGTCCGTCAAGTCATCCGCAGGCACATATACTGCCTGAACAGAAGTAATAGAACCATTCTTTGTAGAAGTGATTCGCTCCTGGAGTGCACCCATTTCTGTCTGAAGTGTAGGCTGATAACCTACAGCAGAAGGCATACGTCCAAGCAAAGCAGACACTTCGGATCCGGCCTGAGTAAAACGGAAAATGTTATCGATGAAAAGAAGCACATCCTTTCCACCCTTATCACGGAAATATTCTGCCATGGTAAGTCCTGTTAATCCGACTCTCATACGAGCTCCTGGTGGCTCATTCATCTGTCCAAATACCATACAGGTCTTATCGATAACGCCTGACTCCTTCATTTCGTAGTAAAGGTCGTTTCCTTCACGAGTTCTTTCACCTACACCTGTGAATACGGAATATCCACCATGCTCGGTTGCAATATTGTGAATCAATTCCTGAATCAATACGGTTTTACCTACTCCGGCTCCACCGAAAAGTCCGATTTTACCACCCTTCTGGTAAGGGCAAAGGAGGTCTACGACCTTGATTCCGGTCTCGAGCATTTCCTGAGAAGTTGCCTGCTCTTCGAATGCCGGAGCCGGTCTGTGAATCGGCCAATGTTCTTCGGTTTCAGGTGTTTCGATATCGTCGATTGCATCACCAAGAACGTTAAAGATACGTCCTAAGGTCTTCTCTCCAACCGGTACGGAAATCGGTGCACCTGTTGCGATTGCATCCATTCCTCGAACCAGTCCATCGGTCGGACCCATGGCGATACAACGAACTGTATCGTCACCCAGATGCTGAGCTACCTCAACCACCAGACGACCGCCGTTTTTCAACGGAATCTCGATGGCATCGTTGATCTCAGGCAGCTGACCTTCCTGGAATTTAATATCCAGAACGGCACTGATAATCTGGGTAATTTTACCAACATTTCTATCTGCCATTTTAATTTCTCCTTATAGTTTTTTATCCGATTGCGTTTGCACCGGCAATAATCTCCGTCAATTCCTGGGTAATTGAACCCTGACGGGCACGATTGTATTTCAATGTCAAATCACTGATCATCTCTTCTGCATTGCTGGTTGCGGAATCCATTGCCTGCATTCTGGCTCCGTTCTCTGAAGCAACGGCTTCCACAAGCGCTCCGTAGAACAAACTTGTCACATATTTCGGAATGATTGTATCGAGTGCCTCTTCTTCATTTGGCTCAAAATTCATCAAAATATTGCTATCCTCAGAATTTGCTATATCCGATTCATCTACTTCCACCGGAAGCAACTTAATCAGTTTTGCCTCCTGCGATACTGTATTTTTGAAATGAGTATATGCCAAATAGATTTCTCCGATTTCGCCATCTACAAAGGACTTTAATACCTTGTCGCACAAGTCCATTGCATCGGTATAATTCGGATTTTCCATTACTTCGGAAGCATTCAATGCAATATGATATCCACGGTGGTTTAAGGCATCTGCACCCTTTCCACCGACTGCATAAATATCCAAATCCTCCTTCTTCCAACCACTCTCTGTAATAAGCTTCACGATGTTGGAATTGTATCCGCCTGCCAAGCCTCTGTTTGAGGTAATGACAACCACTGCCTTTTTGTCGCTTTCGCCGGCAGCAAGGTATGGATGGTTGATGTTTTTGCTCTTTGCAAGCATCGAACATACAGTGCGATACATATAATTAAAATATGGATTTGTCTGTTCTGCACGAGTTTTGGCTTTCTGCAATTTAACGGTAGAAACCAGCTTCATTGCATTGGTGATTTGCTGCGTACTCGAAATACTGCTTTTTCTTCGTTTTATGTCTCTCATTGAGGCCATAAACTATCACCTACTTTCTACCTTTATTTGAAGGACGCCTTACATTCCTCGATTGCCTTTACCAAAGCTTCTTCTGTTGCTTCGTCGATTTCCTTCTTGGTTTTGATAGACTCAAGAATTTCAGGATACTTTGTTTCTACGAAGTCAAAGAGTTCACTTTCAAAGCGAAGGATATCTTCTACCGGAACATCCAGTAAGTACTTCTTGGTAGCTGCATAGATGATGACAACCTGCTTCTCAACCGGCATTGGCTTGTATTGCGGTTGCTTTAACATCTCGCGGATACGCGCACCCTGTGCCAACTGCTCTGTGGTTGCTGCATCTAATTCCGAACCGAACTGTGCAAAAGCTGCAAGTTCGCGGTACTGTGCCAATTCCACACGGATTGGTGCTGCAATCTTCTTCATCGCCTTAATCTGAGCGGATCCACCTACACGGGATACGGAAAGACCGGCATTAATTGCAGGACGGAATCCGGAGTTGAACATTTCGGTTTCCAGATAAATCTGTCCGTCAGTGATAGAAATTACATTTGTCGGGATGTATGCTGATACATCACCTGCCTGAGTCTCAATAATTGGAAGCGCAGTCAAAGAACCGCCGCCCAATTTATCTGATAGACGCGCAGCACGCTCCAATAATCTTGAGTGCAAATAGAATACGTCTCCCGGATAAGCTTCTCGTCCTGGTGGTCTCTTAAGAAGCAAGGAGAGTGTACGATATGCAGTTGCATGCTTTGACAAATCGTCATAGATTACGAGAACGTCTTCTCCGTTCTCCATCCATTCTTCACCGATTGCACATCCTGCATAAGGTGCAATATACTGAATTGGCGCAAGCTCTGATGCTGTTGCCGCTACTACTGTGGTATATGCCATTGCGCCATAGGATTCAAGTTCCTTTACCAATGCGGCAACGGTGGAAGCCTTCTGGCCGATTGCAACGTAAATACACTTCACGCCCTGACCTTTTTGGTTGATGATTGTATCAATTGCGATGGCGGTCTTTCCTGTCTGACGATCTCCGATGATCAACTCACGCTGACCTCTTCCGATTGGTACCATGGAGTCGATGGCCTTGATACCGGTCTGTAAAGGAGTATCTACGGACTTTCTTGAAATTACACCACTTGCTACACGCTCTACCGGACGGAACTTGTCTGTTTCGATTGGTCCTTTGCCATCGATTGGCTGACCAAGTGCGTTTACGACACGTCCAAGCATTGCGTCGCCAACAGGAACTTCTACAACACGTCCTGTGGTCTTTACGGTATCACCTTCGTTGATATTCTTTTGGTTTCCGAGTAATACGGCACCTACGTTATCTTCCTCAAGGTTCAATACCATTCCATAAACTTCCCCTGGGAACTCAAGAAGTTCGCCCTGCATTGCATTTTCTAGTCCGTGAACACGGGCTACACCGTCGGCTACCTGAATTACAGTTCCGACATCTGCAACTTCCAGCTGGGAAGCATATCGTTTGATCTGCTCTTTAATCACAGAGCTGATTTCTTCCGGCTTTAAATTCATGGAGTGTTTTCACCTACTTTCAATTGGATTTGTGATAATTCGCGGGTTAAGTTGTAAAGCTTCGTCTTTACACTGGAATCTACGACTCTGTCGCCGATGCGAATTACCAAACCGCCGATTAATGCGGCATCTACTGTGTAATGCATTTCAAATTCCACATATTTTGTGGTATCGAGAAGTCGTTTCTCGATATCGCTCTTTTGAGAATCGCTTAATTCGATTGCCGAGGTCACATAGGCTGTTCCGATTTTCTTATATTCTTTGACCTGATCAACGAAATATTCAAATACTTTCGGAAGTTCCTTTGCATGATCCTTTTCCACAACCAGACGAATCAGACCCAAAAGTTCTTTTGAAATGCGATTGGAAAAGATCTCGTCTAATACTTTGATTTTTTCCTCATTTACAATCTGGGGATGGTTCAATAGCTGGCCTAGATCCGGATTTTCTTCGAAAATCTCGGATACCGCGCGAACCTCTTCTAACATCGCATCTAAGCTTTGTTCCTCAAGGGCCAGCTCAAAGAGCGCGTTCCCATATGTGGTTGATACTAGCTTAGCCATGTTGATTCACCCATTTCTTTCAATGTCTCATCTACCAGCGTATCCTGAATGTTTGTGTTGATGGATGCGGCAACTGCTTTGGCAGCCATGAGTGAAGCGATCTGAATCATCTCCTGCTTCATGTCGTCCATTGCATGTTTCTTCTCAAGTTCTGCTTCATTGCGTGCGTTTGCAATAATGCGCGCAGCTTCTTCTTTGGCTTCGTCTTCGATCTTTGCCGCAGACTTCTTAGCCTTTGCGCGTGCCTCGGAAAGGATAACATCTGCTTCCTTGTCCACTTCCTTGAGTTTTGCCTCGTACTCCGCCTTTAAAGCGGCAGCGCTTTCTTTATCTTCAATCGCTGCATTGATGTCATTTTCGATTCTCTCTTGGCGATCCTTTAATAACTTTCTCGCCGGATTGAATAAAAGATATGACATCAACAGGTATAGGATGAATACGGCAACTGCCAGCAACACTGCATCAAAAAGTAGCTGAGGATCCAAATTAAATAAAAATGTACCTGTACCATCTGCTATCATTGCTAACAATTTCTATTCTCCTTTCGTTCGAATTTTGCTCTTTGTAAGCGCATTCCTATTATCCAAGTGGATGAACGAAAAGTAACAGAAGAGCAACAACGAGTCCGTAAAGACCTGTGGTCTCTGCTACGGCCTGTCCAAGTAACATGGTTGACATAATCTGTCCCTGTGCGCCCGGGTTACGTCCTACTGCAGCAGCACCATGTCCTGCTGCGATACCCTGTCCAACACCAGGTCCGATACCTGCGATAACTGCTAATCCTGCACCAATTGCTGAGCAAGCTCTGATTAAATCACTTCCTGTAATGTCTAGTAACATATTGTTTTCCTCCTTAATTTAAGAACTGTGTTTTACGCATCGTTCTCAGATGTGCATGCCTGAGTGACATAAGTCATGGTTAACATACAGAATACATAAGTCTGAATTGCTCCGGAGAACAAGTCGAAGTACACATGTAATACTGCCGGCCAAGCGAGTGCAATGATTCGCAAAAGGCCATACACCAGTGCCATAATGACCGTTCCTGAAAGTACGTTTGCAAACAAACGTAATGACAGGGAGATTGGTACCGCGATTTCACTGATGATATTGATTGGCGCCCAAATCGGAAGCCATGGTGGTAATGGTGAACAAACACCTGTCCAGATTTCCTTCGCACTCTGATGCTTTGCTTTGTTGACACGAATCATCGTAAACGTAATCAACGCCAGTGCCAGTGTGGTACCGTAGTCCGCTGTCGGCGGTCTCAGACCGAAAATACCGGAGATGTTGCTCATCAAGATGAAGATGAATATCGTGCTGATATAATTCACGAATTTCGGTGCCCATTTACCCATGGTGCCCGAAACCATCTTATCAAGCATTTCCACAATGAGTTCGATTACATTCTGGAAGTTGTCCGGATGGTCCGTTGCTTTCTTTAGCTTGATATGCGCTACGATTGCAAAACCAATCATCACAAGCATTACAAGTGCGATACAGATGTGGCTGTTTGTAATGTAGACTGTCGTGCCAAAGAGCTTGATTGGAATCAATTCATGAATCATGAAATCGATACTATCCGCATTAAGCAAAATCGCCAAATTCACATTGTCACCTCCTTCATCTCTTGATTATTACTATTTTCATCATTCTTCAGGAAAGAAGCTTCTTTTCCTGTGAATTTGTATACCAGCTTTGCCAGCACGGGCACCAGATATGCAGCAACCTTCAGCCCGAACAGACCTGCTACAGCCGTATATAAATTCCCGAATTCAAAATAGCCTAATGCCAAAAACAGGATAACCACAATCAAATACCGCAATACGGATTTAACGATAAGTGTTCTCCTGCGGCTGTCGATGGTTACGGAATCATAAATGACTTTCGCCAGATTGTATGCCATCCATAGGGCAATCCCGGCGCCGTACCACAGCCCAATACTATATCCGATTTTATCTTTTACAAACCATACGCCGATGATCTGAATCAGGCCTGCATAAATCAGGATTCCTGCCATCAGATACGGAAGCGTGTCATTTAATCGTTTGAACCGTCCCATATCGCTTTTATGATTTCTCTTCTTTCTTTGCGTCCTTTTGTTTAAGTTGTTTCGGATATTGATACTTATTATTCTTCAACTGTTTCTTCGATAATTGATATATGGAATTTCCACCTGCAATGGCTCCGATAAAGAAAAACGGAATCATTACCCATAAATGTCCTGTTTTGTCACCAATCCACCAACCAATGAATGACATAATCCCAATCGGGACCAGCATATTGATGCTAAATTGGAGAACCAGTGCCAATGATTCCGCTACCGAACTGCCTTTCTTTTGCATATAACTCTCCTTATATCGCATATATAGGACTATTATACCATTTTTACCCTTATTGTCCACCGGTTTTGGGTAAAATTGCACGATATAAGGCCATCAAAGAATTGATATTAGTGCCAATTTTTAGTCAGAAAAAGGGATATCGCTCAGATTTCATCATCTAATGCGATATCCCCGTGTTAGAGTATTCTTTCTATATCTATTTTTATCTATTTTTTCCTTTTACAATTTAATTGTCATCTCACGACCGCTTGGCTCATAACGGCGCATCATAACTCCGGCACTTCGAAGCATTAACTTTGAAGTAATGACAGACATGCTTTCATGATATTTATCTTCTGCATATACAATCTCTCTGATTCCGGATTGAATAATTGCTTTTGCACATTCATTGCATGGAAAAAGTGTCACATAAATCGCTGCACCTTCCAAAGAGCCACCACGATAATTTAAAATTGCATTCAATTCGCTATGCGTAGTGTAATAATATTTATTGTCGTCACCCTCGCGATCCCATGTAAAATCATCATCTGAACAGCCGATTGGGAATCCGTTATAACCCATAGACAAAATCTTATGATCCTGACTGACAATACAAGCCCCCACCTGCGTATTTGGGTCCTTTGAGCGTTGAGCTGAGAGCATAGCCACTCCCATAAAGTACTCGTCCCAGCTGATGTAATCTTCACGTTTACTCACGATCTTCTACCTCCGTGACATCCTCCCAAGGGATTTCGTCGTTGTTTAACATTTCAACCAGTTTCTTAATACTCTTTTTTAAACTTTCAAAACACAGTCCATAGGCACGGATTGTGCCTCCATACGGATTTACAATATCTAGTTCTTCTCCTACCAGCCAAGGCAGAATCTGTATTTGCCACGGCTTTGCCTCCGGAAACATCTCTACTAAGGTTTCTTTTTGCTTTTCTTCCATGGCAAGCACCAAAGTGCCATCTGTAATCTCTTCCGCAGTCAATTGCTGACTTGTGAAATCAGTCATCTCGATTCCATTGCTGATTAAGATTGCTTCCACCTTTTGATTCATAGGCTCCGGAAACTGTACAACCATTCCTCGGGCCAAAATCTCAATCGGCTCCTTCAAAATCAAATCCTGCATAATTCCCTTTGCCATCGGCTCTCGGGAATTCCCATATCTGCTTACAAATATAATTCTGTTAATTCCAGCCATAATACCTCATCTCTACACTTGCACAACTTCGTGGCCTGCGGCCTTTAATAAGCGATTCATAATCGCCTGTCCCATCTTTGGAGTGGCAAAACTCTCTGAATAAATCGCCTGCGCGCCAAGTGTATCGCATTCTCGCAAGATTCCGTATAAATGTCTTGCAATTTCTTCTTCCTTCTCTCTTTCCCCAATCGAAAGAATCTCATCCGCTTGATATCTGTTTTTTGTCTCTTCCGTCGCGATGACAATGGTTTTCTTTCCTGCGACTTTATCTTCCGCAGTTCTGCGATTGATTTCCGCAATCACCGACTCTAAATCGCCTTCTACCAGCATCAAATTGCCCTTCGGAGCATAATGCTTATATTTCATTCCCGGGGCCTTTGGCTTTCGGGTGTCATCTGCTGCGATAATGCCCGGATCAATAATGACTTCTTTGCCAATTACTTTTGAAAGCATCGCCGGAGTAATATATCCCGGTCTTAAAACCATAGGGCATTCTTCTGTGAGATCAATAATCGTTGATTCAATTCCGATTCCAACCGGTCCTCCATCCAGAATCATTGCAATCTTACCATTTAGGTCTTCTTTCACGTGCTTGCCTTCCGTAGGACTTGGTCGACCGGAAGTATTTGCGGAAGGAGCTGCAATGAGACAGCCACTCTTTCGAATCAATTCAAGCGCCACCTGATGATTTGGCATACGCACTGCGACTGTATCCAATCCGCCTGTGGTCTCGTGAGGAACTACCTCGTTTCTCTCCACAATCATAGTCAGCGGTCCCGGCCAAAAAGCATCTGCCAGAAGTTTGGCTTCCCTTGGCACATTCTTTCCTACACGAAGCAGATCTTCGAATTCTGCGATATGGACAATCAGCGGATTGTCCGAAGGTCTTCCCTTGGCAGCATAAATACGTTCTGAAGCAGTGGGATCAAGCGCATTTCCGCCCAAACCATATACCGTCTCCGTAGGAAAAGCAACAAGCTTACCGTCTTTTATAAAATCCGCTGCAATCTGCATCTGCTGCGCATCCGGATTCTTCGCATCCACAACTGCATATTTTGTTTTTATTTGATTTAATTTATCTTCACTCAATTTTATGATCTTCTATCTATATTCTTTCGTATGCGTCTTTATCCGCCTCACATATTATACCCAATTAAACTCTTTTGTACAACTGACCCAAACTCCTATACATTTCTTCTATCATTTTGGTTCTATAATCCCCTGCAATCCGCATTGTAACTAGTTAGTCAGTACTAATTTGTGCAAATTTTAAAACAAATAATAAATGTATTGAAATCAATTTGAATTATGTTATGATTAACTCAAAGTCACGTATTTTCGTGGCGAAAGAGAGAGACTTATACTATTAAGGAGGAAATCGATATGGCATATGTTATTTCTGATTCTTGTGTTAGCTGTGGAACATGCGCTGGAGAGTGCCCAGTAGGTGCTATCTCTGCTGGCGATACTCAGTACAACATCGACGCTGATGCTTGCTTAGATTGCGGCACTTGCGCAGGTGCTTGTCCTGTAGGAGCTATTGAGCAGGGCTAATCACAATCGTGAAATGAAACCAATCAAAAAACCACTGCAAGTCATTGCAGTGGTTTTTTATTATTCTTCTGAATTATATTCGCGCTCGAGATTTGCAAATTGCGTAAACTGTGGCAACCAGGCAAGCTTTACCGTACCAATCGGGCCGTTTCTTTGCTTAGCAATAATAATCTCAGAAATACCTTTATCTTCAGATTCCTTATTATAATAATCATCACGATAAATAAACATACATACATCGGCATCCTGCTCGATGGCTCCTGATTCACGCAAGTCTGAAAGCATCGGACGATGGTCCGGTCTTTGCTCAACTGCTCGCGATAACTGTGAAAGCGCCACCACAGGTACGTGAAGTTCACGGGCTAACGCCTTCAGTCCACGAGAGATATCTGAAATCTCCTGCTGACGGGAATCGGAGCTGCGTCCGCCGGAACCACTCATCAGCTGTAAGTAGTCGATGATGATGATATCGAGTCCCTGCTCTAACTTAAACTTTCTGCACTTACTGCGCATCTCTGTCAATGTGATACCCGGTGTATCATCAATAATAAGCTTGGAACTGCCGATCACTCCTGCACCTTCTACCAATTTCTCCCAATCCGCATCGGAAAGATTTCCGGTACGCATTGCCTGCGCGTCCACTTTTGATTCCATGGACATCATACGGTTTACCAGCTGTTCCTTTGACATTTCCAGAGAGAATACTGCTGCTGCAAGTCCCTGATGAAAACAGATATGGGATGCGATATTTAATACAAAAGCAGTTTTTCCCATGGAAGGACGGGCTGCAATCAGGATTAGATCCGATGGCTGAAGTCCCGCAGTTCGATAATCCAAATCAATGAATCCGGTTGGAATTCCTGTAACGGAACCGCTCTGCTGAGATGCTTTTTCAATATTCTCTAATACATTCATCGCAACTTCGCGAATGGAAGTTGCATCTTCTGTCTGTCTGTTATTGAGGATTCTAAACACATCGCGCTCGGTCTCCTCAAAGATATAATCCAATGACTCTTTTCCGGCGTAGCAATCGTTCTCAATATTGTCCATGATTTCGATTAAGCGACGCTTCAATGCCATTTCTTTTACAATATTTGCATAATATCGGATATTTGCAGAGGTCGGAACTGCGGTAACTAAATCGCGCACAAATTCCATGGATTGCACACTTGGCGGTACATCCTTTTCCTTGAGCTTACTCTGCAAGGTTACTAAATCAACAGGCTCGGAATTGTTATAAAGTTCCACCATTGACTCGAATACCACGCCATATTGCTTGTTATAAAAATCGTCTTTGACCAAAATTTCCAATGCGGTTCCGATGGCATCTTTATCCATAATCATGGAACCGATTACGGATTGTTCGGCTTCGAGACTATTCGGTTTGATTCGGGTAAGTACGGTTTCATCCAAGATGGATTTCCCCCTTGTTCTATAATTTAATTAGTATTTTATTTGCATACTACTTGTATACATCATTTATCCTGCTTCTATTCAGCCTCTATCTTAACTGATAATTCAGCAGTTACTTCAGGATGAAGCTTTACCTTTACTTCAAAGGTTCCTAAATTCTTTAGCGATTCCGAAAGCTTAATCTTTTTCTTGTCGATTTCGATTCCGCTTTGCTTTTTAAGGGCTTCAGCAATTTCTTTTGAAGATACAGAGCCAAAGCTCTTTCCGCCTTCACCGGTTCTGATTTTCAATGAAACCGTGATTTCTTTTAGCTTCTCTGCCAATTCCTTTGCTTCCGCAAGATTTTCGGCTGCCACTTTATCTGCATGCTGATTCTGTAGCTTCAAATCATTTAAATTCTTGCTGTTTGCTTCTACCGCAAGCTTCTTGGTAAAAAGGTTGTTGCGCGCATATCCATCGCTGACATTTACCACATCACCCTTCTTTCCAAGTGATTTCACATCCTGTATCAAAATTACTTTCATATTTCTATATCTCCTTTTTCAATCATATCATCCAATGTCTTCATAATAACGCCCTTGGCCTGATCGATTGTATATCCTTCTAACTGTGCACCTGCCACATTCATATGGCCTCCGCCACCGAGTTTCTCCATAATGATTTGCACATTAATCTCGTCAATGGAACGAGAACTTACAAATACTTTATCATTAAACTCTGTGAGGACAAAGGATGCTTTAATTCCATTGATATTCAATAATTCGTTCGCCGCCTGTGCACCAACAATTGTCGGGCTTTCAATTCCTTCACCCGGACAAATGGAAATCGCAAATGCGCCTCTGTAAACTTCTGAATTACGCACTGCTGCAGCACGCGCCTTATATGAATCCATATCGTTTCGCATTTTCTTGCGCACACGGCTGACATCTACTCCGCATCTCTTCAGATAAGCTGCCGCTTCGAAGGTACGAACACCAGTCTTTTGCATAAAGTTGTTGGTGTCAATCAAAATTCCGGAATAGATGCAATCGGCCTCCACCGGCTCAATCTTTAAATTCTCATCAAAATACTGCAGCACTTCCGCAACCATCTCGCAAGCGCTGGATGCATAAGGCTCAATATAAGACAAGGTCGGATTCTCGATGACTTCCGAATTTTGTCTGTGATGATCAAATACTACAATGGTATTGGCTCTCTTTAACAGTTCCGGACATTCTGTATAGCTCGGACGATTTGTATCCACAACCATGACGGCCGTATTGCTATGCAGTTCTTCAAGCGCCTGTTCACTGTCGATAAACATATCCGGCGCATATCCATCCTCCGGCTTAAAAGTCTCAAGCAGCGGTCGTACGGAGCTGGTTGGATTATTGATAACAATCTGTGCTTTCTTCCCTAAGAATTTCGCAGCACAGTAAACACCGATTCCGGCTCCAAGGGAATCGATATCTGTCAGGCTATGTCCCATAATGATTACATTATCTCTGGATTCTAAGATTTCGCGCAACGCATGTGCCTTCACTCGCGCTTTTACACGCGTATTTCTTTCAACTTCTTTGGCCTTTCCGCCATAGTAAGTAATTTCCGAATCACGCTTTAATACTGCCTGATCTCCGCCTCGGCCTAATGCCAGGTCGATTGCTGCACGAGCAGCTTCGTAGGTATCACTGTAAGAATCTCCGGACAATCCAACTCCAATACTCAAAGTAATTGGAAGCTCGTTTCCGATTTTGATTGCCTTTACATCCTCAAGTACTTTGAATTTATCTTCCTCCAATTCCTCTACGAATTTGTGTCTGAAGATTACAAAATACTTATCGCGTTCCACCTTTCGCACAATTCCGTCTACTTTTGAGAAATACTGTGTTACGCGTCGATCCACCAATGCTGTCAGGAAAGATTGCTTTACTGATTCGATGGAATTCATGGTCTCATCGTAATTATCTATATAAACAATTGCCGAAACCAGCTTCTGATCTGCATTTTCTTTCATATAATGTTGCAGCTTTGTTTCGTCAAATAAATAAATTGCAATCAGAAACTCTTCCGAATTCTCGATTTCCAAAACCTTGCTTTCCGCTGTCATAGAATCAAAATAAATATGATTCGCTGACACACGAAAATGGCGTGTCTCTGTATCCACATAAAAGTTCTCAGGAAATTCCGGCTTCTGCAGCACTTCCCTGGTAATGGATGCAAACAGTGAGGTGATGGACTTGTGATAATTGCGATCAATGCCTGTTAAATTGCGAAATTCCTCGTTGGTCCACAATAGCTTTCCGTTGTAGTCCAACAATGCATACGGTATCTCGAACTCATTCAAAAGATGTTTCTGCACCGTTGCATAACGCGTGGCAAATGAAATCACTTCCCCGGCAAGTTTCGGCTTCGCGCCCAGATAAAGCAGCAGCTCACAGATGAGATATATCACCGTAAATATGGTAGCGCTTACACCGAGACGACAGTCCACCATGTACGCAGGAATATTCAAAAGAACCAATATTGCGGTCAAAAACAGCGGTAGCTGTAAATATAACCTAAGGTTTCCTTTTATCCGAATTCTACTCTTCATTATGCTCCCTCCGAGTAATATCGATATACATTCAATATTATAGCATTTTCAAACACGCAAATAAAGAGTACATATATATTCTCCCACTCCTTTAAAAACAAAAAGCAGGTTTTGGCCTGATTATCCAAAACCTGCTTCAAAATTTATCTCAGTCGGGGTTACAATCTCCGACTGAGATAAACGCTCCGCGAGGATGCGCAGAGATTTGCATATGAAATATGTCAGCTACGCTGACGCAAATCTCGCGCCAAGTCTCGCGAGCGAGACTTGAATTTAATTGATTTTATGAATTTTCTTTTGCAACTTCCACAAGGGATTTTGGCAATCCTGCCATTCCCTGGATTTCTGAAGGAATGATAATCTTGGTTGCCTTTCCATCTGCAGCCTTAGCAAAAGCCTCTAAGCTCTTGATCTGAAGCACTGCGGAATCCGGAGCAGCTTCCTTCAACATGCGAAGACCATCTGCATTTGCCTGCTGAATCTTAAGAATGGCTTCTGCCTGACCTTCGGCCTCTTTGACAGTTGCCTCACGCTTTGCTTCTGCTCGAAGAATCGCTGCCTGCTTCTCTGCCTCAGCATCCAAAATTGCAGATTCCTTATTTCCTTCTGCCACAAGAATGGTGGATTTCTTCTCACCTTCTGCACGAAGAATAGCCTCACGTCTTTCACGCTCTGCCTTCATCTGCTTCTCCATTGCATCCTGAATTGCCTTTGGCGGAATGATATTCTTTAATTCCACACGATTGACTTTGATTCCCCATGGGTCAGTTGCCACATCAAGTGTAGCTCGCATCTTGGTATTAATTGTCTCGCGGCTTGTTAAGGTTTCATCAAGTTCGAGATCACCGATGATATTTCTCAAAGTGGTTGCAGTTAAATTCTCGATTGCCATAATCGGATTCTCCACACCGTATGCATAGAGCTTCGGATCTGTAATCTGGAAATATACAACCGTATCAATCTGCATTGTTACGTTATCTTTTGTGATAACCGGCTGTGGTGGGAAATCCACTACCTGCTCCTTCAAATTTACGCGTCTTGCGATGCGATCAATGAAAGGCATTTTGAAGTGAAGACCAACACCCCATGTTGATAAATATCCTCCCAAACGCTCGATAACCATTGCATGTGCTTGAGGTACAATCTTGATACAGCTGATTAAAATCAGAAACAAGATGATGACCACAACTACAAGTGCCACAATTCCTCCTGAAATTGGTTCCATTTTTTATTCCTCCTTATACTTTTCTACTATGAGCTTTACGCCCTTTATTTCTACTACTTTTGCCAAACTATCCTTCGGCAAGACTTCTTTGTCATCCGATGAACGCAAGGTCCATTCCTGTCCATGCACCACTGCCATTCCGGTCTCCGAACGATTGTCCACTGTTTCTTTTACAGTGATGATTTCTCCCACAAGCGAATCGGCATTTGTCGGATGAACTCTCCGATTGATATAGCGTCTTGCCAGCGGTCTTGTAACCACGAGTGCCAACGCCGATACCACAAAAAACAATACAACCTGTAACCAAAACGGGCCGCTCACTGCTGCTACGATCAAGGCAATCAGCGCGCCTGCCGCCAACCAAATGGATACCAATCCAACTGTTATCAGCTCAACTGCCACAAAAACAATCAATAAAACCAGCCATAGGATAACCGGCGTCATCTGTATTTGGATTTCTGCCAACATCTCTCCCCCTCCTTTTATACTTTTATTTATCGTACCATTACGATAGTTTCCATTCAAGTTTTTAATAAGCGATTCCGTCCAGTCCCGTATCCTCCTCTTGCTCCGCCGCATTCACAATTCGAATCACCAGATGATTTGGAAGACAGGTTATGGGCATCAACGAGGAATCGATAAATCCCATATTCTCGCAGAGATGATCCGGACAACTGGATTCCACAATTCCAATGCTTCCTTTGCGAACCTCCAGAACATTGTAATCATCTTCTCCGTAGTCAATTCTCAGCTGATAAGGCTCTTCCACATTAGTTAAATCGATGGTTTGAATCAGTTCTTGATCACGATATATTTCTGCATAACAGGTGCTCTCATGCGACTGCTTTTTAAGGAATATCATTGCAATGATTGCAATCGCTAAAATCACTAGGATTATCACACATAAAAACACCATGCGCTTTTTCATTTTTCGTAATTCCATCTTCGTTTTCCTTCTTTTGGCTTATCATATCATATTTCATAATCTACAACAAACAAATCTGAAAGAACTTTACATATCCCTAATTTTGTGCTATGGTTTTTTAGTTAACGACGTTTTTATTTGTTGAGGTATTAATATGGCTAATACAAGAACAGCAAAGAAAAAGAAAAATACAAAGGTGGTTATCCTTTCTTTTATGGCCAATGCTCCAATTGCAATCGCAGGCATTCTCCTGGGCGCGTCTTTTGCTTTACATTTCGATGCAATTGACTTTTTGCCAATGTTTACTTTAATCGCCTTTATCTTCTATACATTTTTTGTAATCGTTTGGAGATTAATCGGATTTGTCGGCAATTTCCGGTTCTTCCGAAAGCTGTCCGTACAGCTTTTGTACTACGAAGCAGTTTTCCTGATTCTGGTATATGCATTTACACTTTATGTTGATTACAAAATGTTCCCAATTGATTCTTTACTGTAAAACAAAACGACGAGAGTTCTCGTCGTTTTTTTATCTCAGTCGGATTAGACCCCTTCCTATAAGCGAAGCGAATGTAGGGATTATAACAAACTGGTCTCAGTCGGGGTTACAATCTCCGACTGAGATAAACGCTCCGCGAGGATGCGCAGAGATTTGCATATGAAATATGTCAGCTACGCTGACGCAAATCTCGCGCCAAGTCTCGCAAGCGAGACTTGAAATCTCATACTTTTTACTTGACAAGCGCTGCTTCAAGCTGTTTGATGAGTGTCTCTATTTTCGCACTGGTTTTCTTCGCGACAAAATGATAGGCAGGATATGCCAATGCCACAATGATTGCGCCTACAACAGCAATTAAAATGCCTTCTTTCATCATATAACTGCCCCACAGAATGCAACTGCTTAATCCGATTCCTAAGATTAATGCGCCGCCGATTCCGATGGAAAAGGCCATCACAAGCGCTGTTTTTCTGGATTTTTTTTCAAGTTCCTTTAGTTCTGAAATCTTATCTTGTATCTCAACTGTTCGTTGGTCCATGTAATCTCTCCTTTTATAATCTCTAGCATTTGTTTATTATTTTATCCTATTTTTCGCGCAATTCAAGTCTCGCTGAAGATTGATATTACTTCCATGAAATACTATTATAATTCATATCTGTTATTTTATCTCAGTCGGGGTTACAATCTCCGACTGAGATAAACGCTCCGCGAGGATGCGCAGAGATTTGCATATGAAATATGTCAGCTACGCTGACGCAAATCTCGCGCCAAGTCTCGCGAGCGAGACTTGAATCATCAATATTTTTCACATTGTTTCAATAGGGAGGTTCAATGGACATAATTTTAAATAACCACACTCAGATTCCAAATATCGGATTTGGAACATATAAAATCAAAGACCCGGCTGAAGCATATCGTTCAGTCAAAACAGCGTTAGAACTTGGCTATCGCCACATTGATACCGCTGCCTTTTACGAAAATGAGGCGGAGGTTGGAAGAGCAATCCGCGATTTTATCGCCACCGGGGCCGCGAAGCGGGAAGACATCTTTGTCACCAGCAAAGTTTGGAAGACCGAGGCCGGCTATGAGAAAACGAAAACCGCCTTCGAACGCACAATGGAGGCCATCGGGCTGGATTATCTGGACCTTTATCTGGTTCATTGGCCGGCTTCTCCAACGCAGTCTGATGATTGGGAAGCAATCAACCTGGACACCTGGCGCGCAATGACAGAGATTTATCATTCAGGACGTGTGAAAGCCATCGGCGTCTCAAATTTCCTCGTCCATCATTTAAAGGCTTTGATGAAAACGGAGGTCGTTCCTGCTGTGGATCAAATCGAAATCAATCCCGGATTTTTGCAGAAAGATACCGTGGATTTTTGCCACACAAATAACATTTGCGTAGAAGCATGGAGTCCTTTGGGTCGCGGAAAATCCTTAGAACATCCGCTTTTAATCGAGTTGGCCAATCAATATCAGCGCACTGTTGCACAGATTATTTTGCGCTGGGAGTTACAGCACAACATTATTCCGCTGCCAAAGTCCACCCATAAAGAGCGTATGATTGAAAATGCAGATATCTTCGATTTTTCATTATCATCAGAGGATATGGCAAAGATTGATGCCATCGAACCATACGGAAATTCCGGACATTCTCCGGATTAAATCGAAAAAGCATGTTGCTTGCAACATGCTCGCGCCGAGCGCGGTTGCTAAAGGCAACATATTCCTATCGCGCGAGTACGCATCCATAGATGACGGATTTTGCTTCACAACCGCACCACATCCCTCTTCCCACACAAGGTCTCGCTGCGAAAATTGCACCAACGTGTTTCGCTTCTTCTATTACCGAATTTTTCTT
>SVFB01000109.1 GCA_015057085.1 Lachnospiraceae bacterium | reverse complement strand
CGAAGACGATCCGTTTGATGAAGACTTTCTTGGAGCTGAAGGCTTCTACATCTTCTAAAACCATCGTTTACTTGTCGTGCCCGCCTCAGTGCGGGCCTTTTTCATATCAAGAGGTTACAAAAGGAGAACTTTCCTATAAAGGAACAAAGAGTTGCGCTGCAACTCTTTGCGCGCTGGTGCGCGCAAGCATTAGCTTGCATATTCATCTGCGCACCAGTCGCATCCTACACGGAGTGCTTTTATATAATAGGAAATCCGAAGGAATTTCCTATTATATGAAGAGGCCCCCACAACGCATTACGTTGTGGGGGCCTCTTCATCTCTATTAGCCTCTTTGTTTTATTGTAATTTCAAATCTCCGTCTTTAATCCAACCGAGTTTGCGCTCTACAAGGCCAAATGCCCAGGTCAATACGCCCGGCAAAATGAAACAAACCAAAACTAATCCAATCCAGTCAAAGGCTGTGATTGCCGCTTTTGTTCCGTTTGCTACATCATTAACCCATCCGGTGTAAACACCAATCTGGCCTACAAATCCGCATGTTCCCATTCCGGAAGATACTGCAGCACCGTCCATTGTCATCTTAAATACACAAGTCGCAATTGGGCCTGTGATTGCTGATGTCAATATCGGCGCAATCCAGATACGTGGATTCTTGATAATATTTGGCATCTGAAGCATTGAAGTTCCGATTCCCTGAGATACCAATCCTCCCCATTTATTATCGCGGAAGGACATAATTGCGAATCCAACCATTTGAGCACAGCAACCTGCAACTGCTGCACCACCGGCCAAACCTGTCAGGGATAAAGCTGCACAGATGGCTGCTGATGATATTGGTAAAGTCAGTGCGATACCTACAATGACAGATACCAAGATTCCCATTAAGAACGGCTGTAATTCTGTTGCCCACATGATAACCTTTCCGAGGGCTGATGCTGCATTTCCGATTGGTTCTGCAATTAAAGCTGCCAATCCAACACCTACCAAAATAGTTACAATTGGAGTAACCAAGATATCAATTTTTGTTTCTTTTGATACTGCTTTACCAAATTCTGCAGCGACAATTGCCACAACAAGCACTGCAAGCGGTCCACCTGCTCCACCAATTAAATTGGTTGCATAACCAACAGGTATCAATGAAAATAATACAAGCGGCGGTGCCATAATTGCATTTCCGATTGCAGCAGCCATTGCCGGTCCTACCATTGCGCTGGCTGCGCCTCCGATTGTGAAACTAACATCGCCTTTTGAATAAATCGGATCTGTCAGAAATCCAATATGAAGCTGTGTTCCCAAAGTACTTAAAATTGTTCCGATTAATAAAGTACAGAACAATCCTTGTGCCATAGCACCAAGAGCATCAATCAAATAACGCTTTACTGAAATTTCAATGTTTTTACGCTTTAAAAATGCTTTGAACTTTTCCATGTCTATTCTCCTTCACAAACTGTTATGTAGTTTAGCACATATCAAGTCATGTGACAAGACACAGTATTTATCTATTCTGTACTTTCCGTCTCTTCTGTACTTTCCGTCTCTTCCTCCTCTACTGTCAAATCTTCGACAGTTGAAGCAAATTCACTGCTCAAATCTGTAGAGATTAAATAGAGTTCGTCCTGTCCGTCAATCTGAATATAATAATTTCCTGTTACCTGGTTTTGGCTTCCTACATAGATAATCAAGTCTCCGCTTTCCATACTCAGCTTGATTGTATTGACCGGTTCTTCCAAGCCATATTCAGACAAATCATTATACTCGTCAATTTTTGTTTCAGCGGTCAAATTTGATACTGTAGATATCAAATCTTCTACCGCATCCTCATCGAGATCAATGCTGGTGTCTGCATCATAATTCCAGACATCATCTGTCTTTGTAAAGGATAATGTTTCTCCATCTAACTGATAGGAAAGGGCTGTGATATCACTTGCATCAAAATCGGTTACCGTAATCACTGCTTCTGCTGCGGCCTGGGTTTCAAGTGCTTCCTGGCGCGCATTATTTGCGCGCAGGAGCAAATAGCCTAGAATCAGGAGCAGAAGTACTGCCACGATGATGATCATTTGTCGTTTTTGTTTTTTCATTTGCATACCTCTTTTATGAACCTAATTCTCATATATTTTATTTCTTGCGTCTTACAACCCAGTATACAATTCCTACGAGCAACAAGACAATCGGAATTACAAGCATGATGCCAAATCCGTATACAGTTGCTGCGCCGGATGAAATTGTTAAGGTGCTTAACTCATACTCTTTTGCATCGATTACAGTTGTTTCAACTCCGGTTGTATCCACCATTGTATTGATGATATCGGTGAAATAGGTCGAGTTGTTGCTTGAGACAACCTTATCAGCGTTATCCGTGAACAATGTAATAGAACCATTTACCACAAGGGAGCCGCCGTCGGCTGTTTCCATTGCAAGTGCAACTGTGTATGTTCCGGTTTCGTCGCCATCCTCTGCGCCATAGCTTTCCATAGCTGTATAGTTTTTCTTTAATACAGCAGAATCACTGGTTGTCAAAAGTGCTGTATAAGTATAATCGTCCGTGTCTTCTCCGTAGGTGAAAGCCATCGTTTCAGGAACGAAAATATAATATGATGATGCGTTGCTTGTGTAATCACTGCTGGCAATATTTGGAAGCAGATACAACGGAGACTGATAATAGCGATTGCTATCCTGCTCGGAAATCAAACCATCGCAAACAGAAATTTCATAAGCAGCTAAAATGCTCTCTAGGTTTGTCATCTCATCAGTTGCACCGATATAAGTATTTAAAATGACATGTCCACCGCCATTGATATAGTCAATGATTTTTTGTGCATCATCTTCGGAAAAATCTGTTGTCGGTCCGTTGATGATTACAGCTGATGCATCCTCCGGCACTTCATCAACCTCAAGCAAAGTTAAATCAGAAAGATTGATATTTGCTTTAGATAGCGCTTCGGTAAAGTTTGCCGAATAGCCGTCTGTCAAAAGTGTTTCCCCGTGACCTGTGATTTCATATACAGTCGGCAGGGTATCAGAATCCATGCATACGTATTGAATCGCGCTGGTGATAAGACCTTCTCCATCAAAGCCTGTAATTTCATAGCTGTACGTTGTATAGTCCATTTCGTAGGTGAAATAGTCATTTGCATCCACAACCGTAGAGCGCTGATCACTTACGACAATCACAGAACCGCTGGATGGTGCCGTATCGGTATAAGTCTGATAGAAATTTGCATTCACATTCGGATCCACACATTCTAAAGTGATATGATCCGACAAATCCTCATATCGTCTCAAAAGTTCCAGAATCTCTGCGGAATCATCCTCTTCACCAAGATAATAAATGGTAACATCCTGATCCACAGTTTTAAGATATTCCTTTGATTCATCTGTCAAAGAATAAATCTGTGTAGATGTGGCATCAATTGAAGTATAAGTATACGGAATCTGACCCACAGCAAGATTTGCTACTACAACTGCTGCAATCATGATAACCACAAGGCCCACAGAAAATACACCCGTTCCGATTGCTTTTTTGCTCACGCTCCAACGACGTTTCTGAATGGATTGCATTGTCAGGAAATTGAATAATACGATGATAGAAAGATAGTAAAACAGTCTCGTCAAATCCAATGTTCCATTCATAAAATAGCTAAGCGGCGTATACAAATCGTAGGCACTCAAAATCGTCGTGATGATATTTCCTTCGCTGGAAATGAATCCTGTAATGCTGCTCATCATATAGCCTAAGAATAAAGCCGCAAAGGAAATCACAGCTGCAATCACCTGACTTTCCGTCAAAGATGATAAGAACATACCGATTGCAATGGTAGCCATACCATAGAACCAATAACCAAAAATCGCCACATAGTTTTCCAATATTGGAACAGTGCCGAAAATCTTTAAAAGCAACGGTGCCAGACAGATTACAGCAATATCAATTGTGTAAATTGTGGCCATCGCCAAGTATTTTCCGATTACCACCTTTCCAACTGAAACAGGTGCAGTCAAAATCAACTGATCCGTTTTGCTGTGACGCTCATCCGCAAAACTTCTCATCGTCAAAATCGGCACTGCTATCATCATGATAAAGGCAGCTGAGCTCAATGAATATCTGATGTACGGATAGCCATAACGCAAATTATATACATAAAAATACAGTCCGAACAACGCCAGTTCAACTGCAATAAACAGCCAACCTACCACCGTCTGGAAGTAGGATTTTAATTCTCTTTTATAAATTGCAATCACGATTGATTTCCTCCTTCCAAATCATCTTGCTCATCTCGATTTGTTTCGATTTCAACATCAAACCCAAACTGGATTTTGTCGCGTAATTCTTTTCGCTCTGCGCTTGGATCCGCAGTCTCATTTCCCGTCAACTCCAAGAAAACATCTTCGAGTGATTTCGTTAATGAATGCATTTCCAGAATCGGCATTTTCGCATCTGCGCATGCATAGAAAATTGCTTCGCGCACATCAACGTCTCCGGTGGCTGTCACTCGAACTGCAAACTCATCATTCTCCTCCGATACAACTTCTGCGGAATCAACTCCTTCCACATTCTGCAGCACTTCAATACAATGCTCCTGTTCGCCTTTGAATACCAAATCAATTTCATGCGCCTGATCTTTTTGTGTGCTCTTTAACAGATGCTCCGTAGAATCGCTGGCCACCAGCTTTCCATTTGATATGATAAACACATGATCACAAACCGCAGAAATTTCTGTCAAAATATGAGAACTCAAAATCACAGTATGTTTCTCGCCAAGACTTTTGATCAAATCTCGTATTTCGATAATCTGGTGCGGATCAAGTCCAACCGTCGGTTCGTCGAGAATGATGATATCCGGATATCCGATGATTGCCTGCGCAAATCCAACTCTCTGCTTATAACCTTTGGAAAGATTTCGAATCAAACGGTCTTTCACATCAAATGTTTGTGTCATCACCATAGACTCACGCAGATTACGAGCCCGGTCTTTCTTCGGAATCTTTTTTAATTCTGCCACAAATGATAAATACTCTTCCACCGTCATATCCAGATAAAGAGGTGGGATTTCCGGAAGATAACCGATGCATTTTTTCGCTTCCTCCGGTTCTGCAAAAATATCATGCCCATTAATCAGCACAGTACCGCTTGTCGCGCCGAGATATCCGGTCATAATATTCATCGTGGTAGACTTTCCTGCGCCATTCGGTCCCAGGAATCCGTAAATTTTTCCCGGCTCAATGGTCAGCGATAAGTTATCTACAGCTTTTTTGCTACCATAGCTTTTCACCAGGTTCTTGATTTCAATCACGCGTATTTCCTCCTAAGTATCTATAAAATCATACATTGATATCTCTGCCTGCATCCGACATACATACCAATGATAGTAACGATATCTCTTATTTGTGATTGTTCTGTGAAATAATCTGTGAAAATATTTTTATTTTCATTTTCAAATACTTTGAATTTCGTAGTTTTCGCATATGGAAATTTATTACATTGCGTTTTATAATGAAATTCTTGTGAATAGAACAAAGAGTTGCACAGCAACTCTTTGCGCGCTGGTGCGCGCAAGCATTAGCTTGCATATTCATCTGCGCACCAGTCGCATCCTGCACGGAGTGCTTTTTATGCTATAGGAATTTCGGAGAAATTTCCTATAGCATAAGAAAGAGAGAGAATATGAAGAGGTAAAACGAAAATGAATGCAAAACAGGAAAAACTGAAACCGAAGCTTTTTTCGGTAATGAAGGATTACAGCCTTTCACAATTTGCCAAAGATCTGGTATCCGGTATCATCGTAGCGATTATCGCCTTGCCACTGTCAATCGCTTTGGCACTTGCTTCCGGCGTAGGGCCGGAACAGGGTATCTACACCGCCATCGTGGCCGGTTTTCTGATTTCCTTCTTCGGTGGAAGCCGCGTACAGATTGCAGGACCGACTGCAGCCTTTGCTACAATCGTTGCCGGAATTGTCGCAACGGATGGAATGGATGGCTTAGTTGTGGCCACTATCATAGCAGGTGTGCTTTTAATCCTGATGGGATTATTCCGTGTTGGATCCCTGATCAAGTTTATTCCTTATACCATTACCACCGGTTTCACTGCCGGAATTGCTGTCACAATTTTAGTTGGTCAAATTAAAGATTTCCTCGGACTGACCTATCCAAAGGGAACCGTCACAATTGAAACCACAGAAAAGCTTGTGGCCATTGCAAAAAATATCACGACCATCAACATTCAAGCAGTCATCGTAGGCGTGGTTTGTCTTGCGATTTTGATTGTATGGCCATTGATTAGCAAGCGCATCCCGGGCTCTTTGATTGCAGTCATCGTCGGAATTCTCATGGTAAAATTCCTTGGATTGAAGGTCAATACAATCGGCGATCTCTATACCATCAGCAATGCATTGCCGAGTTTCCATATGCCGGCTTTTTCGTTGCTTACGATCCGAAAGGAATTGAGCAACGGATTTACCATTGCAATCCTCGCAGCCATCGAATCCTTGCTTTCTGCGGTTGTGGCTGATTCTATGATCAACTCAAAACATCGATCCAATATGGAATTGGTTGCACAGGGAATCGGTAATATCGGTTCTGCACTCTTCGGTGGAATCCCTGCCACCGGCGCTATCGCTCGTACAGCTGCCAACATCAAAAACGGTGGACGCACTCCGATTGCCGGAATGGTTCATGCCATCATCTTGGTATTTGTTCTTGTGCTTTTGATGCCATATGCCGCGCTGATTCCAATGCCAACCATCGCTGCTATCCTCTTCACCGTAGCCTACAATATGTGTGGTTGGAGAAACTTCAAGCGACTTTGCCAGAAAGCTCCGAAGAGTGACATCATCGTATTGGTACTCACCTTTGTATTGACTGTCGTATTCGACTTGGTTGTAGCAATCGCAGTTGGAATGGTTGCTGCGGCTGTTCTCTTTATGAAGCGTATGAGTGAAGAAGCAAGCATTCATGGCTGGACCTACGAAATTGATGAAAGCGAAAATGATCCGGACTCCATCGACCTTCGCGAAGTGCCACATGAAGTTCGCATCTATGAAATCACAGGACCAATGTTCTTTGGTGTTGCAGACCTGATTACAGATATTACAGTCAAAGACTTTACAAAGGTACTCATCATCCGAATGCGCGGGGTTCCTGCCATTGATGCCACAGCTATGCAATCTTTGGAGAATCTGGTTAGCCGCTGCGAGAAGAAGGGTGTCACCGTGGTCTTCTCACATGTAAATCCGCAACCATATCGCGTTATGGAAAAAGCAGGATTAATCCAAACAGTTGGCGCTGATAACTTCTGCAAGCACATTGATGATGCATTATCTCGCGCCGAACTTTTATCTCAGTCGGATAAGAACCCTTCCTCTAAGTGAAGCGAGGGTAGGGGTTATAATCTCCGACTGAGATAAAAGCTCCGCGAGGATGCGCAGAGATTTGCATATGAAATATGTCAGCTACGCTGACGCAAATCTCGCGCCAAGTCTCGCAAGCGAGACTTGAATTAATCAATAGAAAGGATAATTTCATGAACATCGATGAAATGATTAAACGAATCAATGAGTTAGCCCATAAATCAAAAGCAGAGGGCCTCACTGATGAAGAAAAGGCTGAACAGCAGACATTGCGCCGCGCCTATATTGACAATATCAAACAAAATTTAACCGCCCAGCTCGACAACACCATCGTTGTCAATCCGGACGGTTCAAGATACAAGTTGCAAAAGAAGAAAAAATAGTCAAGAGATCGTTTTAGCGATCCCACTTATCGGAAAGCGCACGGATTTGATCCGCAAATTTTGCCAAATCCTTGTTGGCCATTCCCTGACATTTTTTGATAACAGCAACCAATCGCTCGCCTTCGATTACGAGGCGATCGAACACAGAGGACTTGGAAGTGTACACACCCTTCCGGTCCTTTTTTTGTTGCACCAGTTCTCGTGATCCTTCTCGAATCTGTTCCCCGGTCAGAAGATTAAAGGCATCTCCGCTGTACGGCACGTAGGTATTGTACCCCAGCTCCTCACGCACATGCTTTCCGAATTCCATCGCAGTTTCTTCTTCACCATGCACGATGAACACTTTCTGCGGATGTTGCACCTTAGAAAGCCACTGTATCAAATGTGGTTGATCCGCATGGCCACTGATACCCGGAAGTTTTACGATATTGGCTTTCACTTCAATTTCCTCTCCAAACAGTTTCACCTTTTTCTCGCCGTTCAAAAGATGATAACCCAAGGTTCCCGGTACCTGATAACCCACGAACAGAATCGTGCATTCCGGCCTCCAAAGATTATGCTTTAAGTGATGACGAATACGACCGGCCTCGCACATACCGGATGCTGAAAGAATGACCTTTGGTTTTTGATCAAAGTTGATTGCTTTAGAGTCCTCTGATGTGACAGATACTTTCAGTCCCGGGAATTGAATCGGATTGATTCCCTGGCGCTCTAATTCCAGCGCTTGCTCATTAAAACAATCCCTGACATTCAAATTAAAAATATTTGTTGCTTCCACGGATAGCGGACTATCCACATATACTTCAAAATTCGGATGTTCCGGAAGCAGCCCTTCTGATTTGATTCGACGAATAAAATACAGCATCTCCTGCGTTCGACCAACTGAGAAAGCAGGAATCACCAGATTGCCGCCTCTTGTAAAGGTGGCATTCATCACCTTCGCCAGCTCCACTGCATAATCCGGTGGTGCCTCATGCACTCGATTTCCATAGGTCGATTCCATGATGACGTAGTCTGCATCCTCCACATAAGTCGGATCTTTAATCAGCGGGCGATTACCATTTCCGATATCTCCGGAAAACAAAAGTTTCTTTGTTTTCCCATTTTCCGTCACCCAAATTTCAATGGACGAAGATCCTAACAGATGTCCTGCATCCACAAATCGCACAGCCAGATTCTCGCAGATATCCACGCGTTGATTATAGTCTATGGAGTGAAAATATTTTATCACTTCAATAGCATCATTCACATCATACATCGGAACCACTTCCGGCTTTCCTGCACGACGGGCCTTGCGATTACGCCATTCGGCTTCAAATTCCTGGATGTGTGCCGAATCTCTGAGCATAATATTGCACAAGTCCTCTGTTGCTTTGGTGCAATATATCTCTCCTCGAAATCCGTTCTTATACAGAAGCGGCAACAATCCTGAGTGATCAATATGTGCATGCGTCACAAACACATAATCCAGAAGCGCCGGGTTTACTGGTATTTCTTGATTCACATAAAGATCCGGTCCTTGCTCCATTCCGCAGTCCACCACGAAATGTTTCTCTCCGAATGTAATATAGTGACAACTTCCCGTCACCTCTCTGTCTGCCCCTAAAAACTCCAATACCATATATATGCCTCCTTCATATCAGATTTTCTTCAAGAAGCTCATCATATCATTCCAACAATCTTTTGCTGCTTTACGCCCCATCTCGTATACGCGCTTGATATTTTCTTCATCCTTTCCAGTTGCGCCAATTTGCAAGTCTTCCGGTGGCCGAATGGTAAAGATTTTGCCTGCGGCTTCTTGCTCTTCCAGATACCGCATGGTTTTGTTGTATCTTGCTGAACTTGTCTTGGCACATTGAATGAAGTTCGGATATTGGTGCAATGCGATTTGCATCATCGCCATTTCCATCTTGCTTAATTTGTCTACATAATCTGCCGGTTTTGTGGTGATGACCACATTTTTTTCGTAGCCTTTCCACTGAAAGTATCGCAGTGGAATTGGGTCGCTGATTCCGCCGTCTACCAGTTTTCGGTTTCCGATTTCCACGACTCTTGAGACCACCGGAACCGAGGCGGAAGCGCGAATCCAGTCGATGTCGTCCATTCCTCGGTCGCATTTATGATAGACTGCTTTTCCTGTTTCGCAGTCTGTTGCTACGCAATAGAATTCCATGGGATTTTTTCGAAAGGTTTCGACGTCCCAGATATCCAGCTTTTCCGGAATCTGATGATAGCAGAAGTCTACGCCGTAGAAGTCTCCTGTTTTGAACAGAGACCAAAAGCTGGCATATCTTTTGTCGTTTACATATTTTGCGTTATATCTGAGTGGCCGTCCCGGTTGCATTGATTTATAGTTGCATCCAAAGGCTGCTCCGGCGGACACGCCGATTGCGCCGTCAAATGTGAGGCCACGCTCCATCATGACATCGATGACGCCGCAGGTGAACAGACCTTTCATTGCGCCACCTTCCATTACAAGTCCAGTCTTCATAATTCCTCCAAATCCTTAATTCACATCCAATCTTATCACTACTAGTATACCACTTCTTCCCCGATTTTTCATTTACGGCAGCTTCGCCCCGCTCTTCCCCACAGCCTAGATTGCTATCACCCCGCCAACCCACGCTCCTTTATATCACTCCACCAGCAACAGGCCATTAAGGAATCTGATTTGTGCAGGCTCATAGACTTTGTTGACGGATTTTGTTTTGCAACCACGCCAACATTCCCTCTTCCCGCACAAGGTCTTGCTGCGAAAATTGCACCAACGTGTT
>SVFB01000108.1 GCA_015057085.1 Lachnospiraceae bacterium | reverse complement strand
CTGCTTCAGCAGACAAATTCCTGTCCGAATCCGTGCGCATCCTCGCGGAGCGTTTAACTCAGTCGGAGCTTGTACCCCGACTGAGTATAGTTTGTCATAACCCCCACCTACGCTAACGCTTAGAGGTGGGGGATTTCTCCTACTGAGTTGAAAAAAAGATTGAAGAAGCCGTGCAGTTGTTGTATTCTAGAGAAAGTGTAATGTATAAAAATAAACTCTAGATAGATACGGAGGAAACAAAATGAGTATGAATAATGTTTCGTTGGAAACAAAATGTGTTCAGGCCGGATATCGTCCCGGAAACGGTGAACCACGTCAGATTCCGATTGTGCAGTCCACAACCTTTAAGTATGATACCAGCGAGGATATGGGCAAATTGTTTGACTTGGAAGCCTCTGGATATTTTTACACAAGACTTCAGAATCCGACAAACGATTATGTTGCTGCAAAGATTGCGGAGCTTGAAGGCGGAACCGCAGGTATGCTGACTTCATCAGGACAGGCAGCAAACTTCTTTGCACTTTTTAATATTTGTGAATGCGGAAGCCATATCGTCGCTTCTTCATCCATCTATGGAGGAACCTTCAATCTGATTTCTGTTACTTTAAAGAAGATGGGAATTGATGTGACTTTTGTTTCTCCGGATAGCACAGAGGAAGAATTGGATGCAGCATTCCAGGAGAATACACGCGCAATGTTTGGAGAGACGATTGCAAATCCGGCATTGACTGTTTTGGATATCGAGAAATTTGCAAATGCGGCACATCGTCACGGTGTTCCGCTGATTATCGATAATACATTCCCGACACCTGTCAACTGTAGACCGATTGAGTGGGGCGCAGATATTGTCACACATTCAACCACAAAATATATCGATGGACATGGTGCAACTGTAGGTGGCGCAATTGTCGATGCAGGTAAGTTTGATTGGATGGCACATGCGGACAAATTCCCGGGACTTTGCACACCGGATGAGTCTTATCATGGCATCACTTACGCTGAGAAATTTGGAAAAGAAGGTGCATTTATTACCAAGTGTACTGCGCAATTGATGAGAGATTTTGGTGCAATTCAGTCTCCGCAGCACGCTTTTATTTTGAATCTCGGACTGGAATCACTTCATGTTCGTATGCCAAAGCATGTAGAAAATGGACAGGCTGTTGCAGAATTCTTATCAGAGCATCCAAAGGTTGTAAAGGTAAATTATTCCGGACTTCCTTCAGATCCTTACTACAAGTTGGCTCAGAAATATTTGCCGAATGGCGGATGCGGAGTTGTATCATTTGAATTAGCAGGCGGAAGAGCTGCAGCAGAAACCTTTATGAAGAATCTGAAAATTGCAGCAATCGAGACACATGTGGCAGATGCCAGAACCTGTTGCCTGAATCCTGCAACATCTACACATCGTCAGTTGAGCGATGAGCAGTTGAAAGCTGCAGGCATTCCGGCCGGATTGATTCGTATTTCTTGCGGATTAGAAGACAAAGAAGACCTGATCGCGGATATCGCTCAGGCCTTGGATGCAATCTAAAATGATAATCTATTGTAGGTTGGATTTTTCTTCGATTTTCAATTCCTCATTAAGACTGTCATACAGTTGGAATTGACTGAAAAAGATATAATACCAGATAGATAAAAATGGAAGAAGGATCATGGTGTAGGGCGCGAAGATTACGTGGAATCCCACAAACAGTAATTCCAGCAAACTCACCTTCAGAACCTTCCAGAAATATTTTGCAGTAAATAAAAGAATATTGCGCACTGTTTGTGTAATCGGCTGGCGAAACAGCACAAGCTGTGGCCAAAACAGATTTGAAAAAACAGTGAAGATAAAAAAGGCAGCAATCAAAAGGGCTGCGGTTCCCTTGGTCATGATGACAGAATCGGTATAAATTGCCAGATATAGAATAAAGGCATAGATACTGATAAACAATCCAAGAATCGCACCCGGAAGGATGCTGTCTTTTGCATTTTGACGCAGTCCCTTTTTATAATTGTCCCATCGCAATCCGGGATCGTCGCGCATGGCACGATAGATGTTATCCACCAATGCACCGATAAAAGGACCCAGGATTGCGCCGCCCACAAGGCCTAGCGCAAGCGCCATCACAACAGAAGTAGATAGGATGGCATAGGCGATGCCCAGCATCAATGGTATAGCACAAAGAAAGGTAATAAAACCCAGTTTGATCCAATGCCAGGCATAAAATGAAAGCAATTGCTTATATCTTTGAAACCCGGTCATGCGATGTGTCTCATCATAGGTTTCATCTCTTACAAATAGTCCCATCGAATCCTCCTTTTATCTCAGTCGGATAAGACCCCTTCCTCTAAGCGAAGGTAGGGGTTATAACAAATTGGTCTCAGTCGGGGTTACAATCTCCGACTGAGATAAACGCTCCGCGAGGATGCGCAGAGATTTGCATATGAAATATGTCAGCTACGCTGACGCAAATCTCGCGCCAAGTCTCGCGAGCGAGACTTGAATTAAGAATGCGGAAAGGAATCACGAGTGGTTCCGCCCGGACAATATTCCACCGGAAGACAGATTAAAGCAGGAGCAGATTGATTATCCGATAGCAATATATCAACAGCGGTAGATGCCATCTGCGCCAATGGCTGTTTGATGGTGGAACAATAGTAATCCTTCAATCCAAAAATTGGAATTCCGTCATATCCGATGATTTGCACATCCTCCGGAACGCGCACCCCGTTCTCCTTTAAGAAGGATATGACTTGTGCGGCAAGAATATCGGTGCCACAGAAGATGCCATCATATGGAAATGCTCCGGAATTTATATTCTGAAGCAGGAATTCCTGAAGTGCCTCTAATCCATCCTCATCCCAAACTCTTTGAATGGTATAGTCGATCTGATTGGATTCGCAATATTGCATAAATCCCTGGTAACGTTTGTCGGCTTCTCCGGCTACATGAGAGGAGATTCCTAAGAAAAGCAGATGCTTGCATCCGTTTTCGGCAAGCTTCTCCGCAGCCATTTGACCTCCGGCATAGTTATCGGAGGATACGCAAGGAATGTGATTGTGGAATTTACGATCGATGATGACAAAAGGAATGTCTTCATTGACCTCTAACTCCGGATTATAGGTGATGGCGATGATGCCATCGACCTTGTTTTGCTGAACCATATCAATACATTTTTGTTCGGTCTTTGGATCAAAAGAGGTAGTGGCCAGCAACATGCGATATCCTCTCTTTGCCAGCATTTGGCAACAATAATCAGCCATGCTTGCATAAAATGGATGAGTAATATTTGGAAGGATAACAGCAATGGTATTGGTCTTGCTGGCACGAAGACCGCGGGCATAGACATTTACCTGATAGCCTAACTCTTTTGCCGCAGCTTCTACTTTTATCCTGTATTCATCTCCCACAGGGATTCCATTGAAAACCTTAGAGACGGTACCTAAAGATACGCCGGCTTGTTTGGCCACATCCTTCATGGTTGGTAACTTGTTTGATTTTGTCATTTTTTATTCTCCGTAAAAGTTCGGTGAAAATATCGTGAAACATTTCACCGTTTTCTATATAATAGATGAAAAAAATCATTTCGTAAAGAGGAAAAACTTGCACAAAAAGAATTGATGATTCTTGTAGAAATGCGACAAACATGGGCGAAATGAGAAAAACGCGTTGACATAGGCGCCGCAGGATGGTATTTTGAGTTTACGAAAAAACGTTTCACGAGAAGAGCGGGGTCCTTAGGGGCCGCGCTAAAAAAATAAAAAGAAATGAAACGTTTCACAAGCTAGGAGGAGCATATGAAAAAGAGTAAGAGAAGATGGAAAGCAAATTGGCAAATGTATCTGCTTTTGCTGATTCCTATCGTGATTACATTCGTATACAAATACATCCCAATGTATGGTATTCAAATCGCGTTTCGTGATTTCAAGGCCAGCCGCGGTATCACCGGTAGCGAGTGGGTGGGATTGTATTGGTTTAAAAGGTTTTTCTCATCTCCGAACTGCTGGAGAATGATTCGCAATACGTTTTTGCTCAGCGGATACAGCCTGTTATGGGGTTTCCCAATCCCGATTATTCTTTCGCTGTGCATTAACCAATTGCGATTTCCGAAATTAAAGCGAATTACACAAACGGTGCTTTATGCTCCGCATTTCATCTCCACAATGGTTATCTGCGGTATGATCAAAATCTTCCTCAGTCCATCGGGTGGATTACTGAACCTGATCCTTGGTACAAGCACCGACTTTTTGACAGAATCCACCGCATTCAGAACCATCTATATCGCTTCCGGCATTTGGCAGGATGCAGGATGGGGCTGCATCATCTATCTGGCAACATTGGCGACGGTAGATACTTCTCTGTACGAGGCCGCGAAAGTGGATGGCGCCAGCGTTTGGCAGAGAATCATTCATATTGATATTCCGGCCCTGCTTCCAATGGCAATCTTAAATTTGATTATGAGCGCCGGACAGCTGATGAATGTAGGATTTGAAAAAGTTTGGTTGTTGCAGACAGACCTTAATAAGGCAGCATCGGATACCATTGCAGTATATGTTTACGAACAGGGTATTGAACATGCGAAATACAGCTATTCCACGGCAGTAGGACTTTTTAATACAGTTATCAATTTGATCTTGCTAATCATTGTGAATCGGATTGTAAAGAAACATTCCGATGTGGAATTTGTATAAGGTTGTTTGAGAAGGAGTGAATTAAGAAATGAAAAGAAGAAGAAAACATTCCCTCGGTCTTTCGGACAAAGTCAGTGATGTCATATTGGTGATTATCGCCATTGCAATGACCTTGATCGTGGCATATCCGCTTTATTATGTTTTAGTGGCATCCGTATCAAATCCATATGATGTCTACGCAGGAAAGACATTCCTGTGGCCGAGTGAATTTAGTATGAAAGGATATCAGGCAGTATTTGCTGATTCCGGAATTTACACAGGATATATAAACTCGTTGAAATACACACTAATCGGAACCATTTTTTCGGTGGTGATGCTATACATCACCGCCTACCCCCTTGCACAAAAGGATATGCCGGGGCGCAAGGTGATCAGTTTATTTTTCATCATCACAATGTACTTTGGTGGTGGATTAATTCCGACTTATTTGGTTGTTAAGAATACAAATTTAATCGGAAGCATGTGGGCACTGTTTATTCCGGGTGGCGTTTCTGTTGCCAATATGATCTTAGTGCGCAACTACTTCCAGAACAGTATTCCGCATGAACTTGTGGAAGCAGCAGAGATTGACGGCTGCAGTAAGCTTGCAACTTTCTTTAAAATCATCATTCCGCTGTCCATGCCGATTATGGCTGTTATGGTGGTATTTAGCATGGTTGCTTATTGGAATGACTGGTTTACGGCATTGATTTATCTGCCGAATCCGGATATGGCACCGCTTCCTTTGGTGCTTCGAAATATTTTGATCAAGAGTTCCGCAACGGCTTCACAGGCCAGCACAATTTCAGGCGGTTATGCAGAACTCAATAAGTTAAAAGAAATGATTAAGTTCGCATCCATTGTGGTTGCGGCAGCACCAATGTTAATCATCTATCCATTTATTCAAAAATATTTTGAAAAGGGAATGATGGCAGGTGCAGTCAAGGGCTAATAGGAGAATCGATTGACAGTAAGCCGGCAAATCAATTTCGAGGATCCATTAGAATACAAGAAGAAAACAAGAAGAAAGATTCTTTTGAAAGGAGAACAAAATGAAAAAGAAAATAGTTTGTGCTATTTTGGTTTCTTCTATGCTGTTATCCGTAACAGGATGCGGCAAAGGTGGTAACGGGGGAACTGAGAATCAGGGTAAGATGAATGAATCTACCGATCAGACCGAATTTACAATTGTCGGAGGTCAGTCCGCATTGTCTCCGGGATATGATGACAACGTAGTGTTAAACAGCTTGATGGATGAGACCGGAATTAAAATTGACTGGAATACCATGAGCGACTCACTTGCTGAGCAGGTAAATATTCAAATTGCAGGTGGCGATCTGGCTGATGCATATATGGGAGTTGGTTTCTCAAACTATGATTTATCAACTTATGGTGGAGATGGAACATTCATCGACTTAACACCATATATTAACGAAGAGACTATGCCAAACTTGACTGCAATCTTAGAGGAACATCCGGAAATTCGTGCAGCAATCACAATGGACGACGGCTGTATCTACGGATTGCCATCAGGAGAGCAAATGGGAACCGCAGGTATTGGAAAAGAAGAGGATTATTCAATCTTCTCTGTACCACAGTTTTCTATGATTAACAAGGCATGGTTAGACGACCTTGGATTGGAAGTTCCAACTACATTGGATGAGCTTCACACAGCATTAAAGGCATTCAAGGACAATGATATGGCTGCAAAATATTATGGTGCACCTGCCGGATCTACTATCCCAATGTCAACAGGATACGATCAGTGGTGCTGGGGCCAGAACGTATTCTATGCAGGATTTGGTTTCACCAACTGGATCAACGATGTATGCGATGATTTGGTATTGAATGCAGACGGAACTGTAAACTTTGTATGCGATGATGATAATTATCGTGATGCTTTAACTTACTTCAGCAACTGGTATCAGGAAGGTCTGATGGATCAGGAAATGTTCTCTCAGGACGATACAATGTTGATGGCAAAGTGCCAGCAGGGTTATGTAGGTGTATCTACATGGTGGTACATCGAAGAACTGATGGGAGATTATGCAAAGGATTATGTATTCCTTCCAATCTTAACAGGTCCGGACGGAACCGAATATGAAGGCAAGAGCAATGTCACTGTACGTACAGGCGGTGGTACTTCATCAGGAAACCTTTCTATTACATCTGCTTGCAAGAGCCCAATCAACCTTTTGAAGTTCTTCGACAAGTGGTATTCAGGTGAAACTGTAATGCAGTTACAGTATGGTCCGATCGATGTTTACTTCACAGGTAAGGATGATAAGAACGGACTTTGGAATTCCATCACCGAAGAAGAAGCACAGGAAAAGTATGGAAAGGGTGCAGGAGAATTAAAGAGCTATTACGAAGTAGCAGGACCGAAGTTGATTCTTTCTGAATACTATTCAAATACCTTCAACATGGAAGACAGAGCAATCGAGCGTTTGACAGATTTGTATGATTACTGGTTGCCACAGGTTCAGGATAAGACCACTTATCCAATCGACTGTGTATTCACAAATGAAGAGCTTGATACCATCGATATGTACAAGCAGGACTTCGTAGATGCAGTTGCAGAGCAGGAAGGCCTCTGGATTAAAGAAGGTGGCCCAACTGATGACGAATGGGAAGCATACAAAGAAATGCTCAACAATAACTGCGGAATGGCTGAATTGCTCCAGGTTTATCAGGATGCATATGATCGCTATGTAGAAGCGCAGTAAAATAACAAACAAACCCCTAACAAAAAAATAACACTGATTAATTGAGAAATATCCCGGGAGTTATATGCTCTCGGGATATCAATCAAATTCGAGAATGGCATTTATGAACAGCGAAAAACTAGAACAGGCAAGAAAATACGAAACAGAATATTTAAAAAACGCAGATGAGTCCGACAGACCAATGCTTCATGCGACAGGAACCGTAGGATGGATTAACGATCCAAATGGTTTTTCTATGTATCGTGGGGAATATCATTTGTTTTATCAATATCATCCTTACACGACTTTCTGGGGTCCGATGCATTGGGGCCATATAAAGACAAAGGATTTCATCAAATGGGATCGATTGCCGGTTGCAATTGCACCGGATACAGATTATGACGAAAAGGGTTGCTTCTCCGGAAGTGCACTTGAACTTGAGGATGGAAGACAACTTTTGATGTACACCGGTGTGCATTTCGATGAACATCAGCAGCAATGTATTGCATTCGGTGACGGGGTAAATTATGAAAAATACAAAGGCAATCCGGTTATCCCCACAGATGCGATTCCCGAAGGTCATCATCTGATAGATTTCAGAGATCCGAAGATTTATCAGAAGGATAATCGCTTTTATATGGTGGCAGGAAGCCGCACGGAAGACGGCAGCGGATCTATCGTATTATACGAAAGTGAGAATCTAAAAAATTGGAACTATCTGGGCATCCTTGATCGCTCTGACAATCTGCTGGGCAAGATGTGGGAATGCCCTGACTATTTCGAACTAGACGGAAAACAGGTGATTATCACCAGCCCGCAGGATATGATTCCGTTGGATGCAAAATGGCACTCGGGAAATCAGACCTTGGTTCTGATTGGGACAGGAGATGGCAAAGCAAACTTCCGGAGACAGAGTGCGGAACCGATTGACTTTGGAATGGACTTTTATGCGCCACAGACCCTTCTTACAAAGGATGGTCGACGCATCATGATCGCTTGGATGCAAAGTTGGGATACTTGTAATGTAGGGCACGAGAATCGGGATTGGTTTGGACAGATGTCTTTGCCGAGAGAATTGTCTATTGTAAATGGTAAGCTTTATCAATCGCCGGTGCGTGAACTGGAACAATATTACACGGATTCTGTGGAAAAGAGCGCACTTTATCTGGAAAATGAAAAGAGCGAATCCTTTGACCTGGGATTGGTATATGATATGACTCTGAACATTCGTCCGAAGAAAGAGATGTTGCGCTTTGCACTTCATATCGGGGAACAGGGACCGTACAAGACAACCCTTACCTATGATGCGATCACTCAGAGCATTACAGTCGATCGCAGTTTGAACGCAATTAGAAGAGAAATCCCTACTCATCGCAGCTTTGGAGTAGAATCTCTGAACAAGCTTCGTATCATAAAGGATATCAACTCCATGGAACTTTTCGTGAATGATGGAGCACAGACTTGCTCTATGATGCTGGCAGAACCGGATGGAAAACTGACAGTATCCATGGAAGTTGTCGGAGCGGTGGAATGCGATTTGATATCTCATAACATACAGGTAAATTAGCATCAAACCCTAGAGGCCCCGATCCCGGCGGGGCCTTTTTGTATCCTCCATCCACTCTCCTCCGCCGCCCATCTCTCCACTAAAACTCCGCCGCCATCGGCCACCTCCCTCCCGACTTTTTCCGCGTAAACTTACAAATCGATATTTCTAAAACGCCACGCATCGTCAAATGTCCACCTTCGAAGTTTTTCGAAAGCAACAGGTCTTTGTAGTTTATGATTTGTGCAGGCTCCATAGACTTTAAAGACGGATTTTGTTTTGCAACCGCGCCAACATTCCCTCTTCCCGCACAAGGTCTTGCTGCGAAAATTGCACCAACGTGTTTCGCTTCTTCTATTACCGAATTTTTCTTCTCCGGGGTATCCGGGTCGATATTTCTAGCCGCCTCGCTGGCAAAAGTCCACCTTGGAAGTTTTTCAAAAGCAACAGGTCTTTGTAGTTTATGATTTGTGCAGGCTCCATAGACTTTGTTGGCGGATTTTGTTTTGCAACCACGCCAACATTCCCTCTTCCCGCACAAGGTCT
>SVFB01000122.1 GCA_015057085.1 Lachnospiraceae bacterium | reverse complement strand
CATGCCATGATAACAACAACCATCGTACGGATCGCAGTAGCCAGATTCGATCCGACACCTTCAATTCCTATCTTTGCCAATATTGATGTCAGTGCGGCAAAGATTGCCGAACCAAGCGCTAATAAAAACCACATAGTGATACTCCTTCAAATCTCGATTTGTCAATTTCACTGTCTTCAATTATGTAGAACTGAGGCTCTTCCTCATTTTTTAATGACTTTAGTTGCTTGAGTTCTGCTTTTCTTCCACAACTCATCTTTTTAAACGAGTTGTGGAAATTTTATCTGGCATAATTGTTGTATCACTTTTGATAGTCTATTGTCCACATTATTTCCATAACCATTCTAATATTGATAGTTATGGAAATTTAAGGCAAGTGCTTTTTAAGCGTGGAAATATAATGCCTATAAACAAGGTACGACACCACGCTGTCAAAAGCATTTCCGCCGCCAAACATCAACGCAATCCCAATCAGGGTCGGAGTCCAAACACCTGTCAAAAACAGCACAAAGAATACCCCATAGTAAATGCTATTCGTAACAACAGATTCCAGCAACATATATTCCGTCTTGCCGCGTCCATAGAAGGTTGCATCAAAAATATTCTGATATGCATACAATACATAGAATCCCAAAAGCACCATGACTAAGGCAAAGAGCTTATCTACATCATCAAATCCCAGCACATATCTCATGAATGGCTTGTAGACCGGAATCAATACAATCCAGAGTAGACATGTCATGGTTGTAATGAAGATATAGCCCAGTGTATTCTCCTTTACTGCATGCTCATCTTTTGCTGTTTCCTGCTTGATCAGTTCAGCCAGCTGCGTAATCGGCAGCAATAGCCATCCCCAGATGAAGTTGTTGGCAACCCAGTAAGTCCCCTGCTCTCCAACCATATTCACCATCCGGGAAACCATCAGCATATAAGCGATATTTCTTACAAATGATTCCAAACCAGAGATTCCACCAATCTTGAAGAAGTCTTTTATCCAATCGAATGATAACTTCTCCTTCGACCATAACGGATATCCACAGCTTTGAATCAACGCAAACGCGATCACAAACAGCAACAGATTCGAAATGCAATTTGAAATGCCAATGCCATTCACGCCAAGCTTTAATGATACCGGAAGGTTAGAAACCAGCATCGTATCAAGAATGATACACATGACCAATTTAGCTCCCGTCATGATATATACCAGCTTATCTTTTCCAATCGACACCAGCGCTACCAGAAGAAAACTGTACAATATACCAAATACATTTGCTACGCACTCTATTCGTATGTAGGCCGCTGACTCCTCAATGATATCTGTCGATACCGCCATAAAGCGAAGTAACGGATGGATAAAAATCGCCACTAGCGCTGAACAAACAGCATATGCTCCAAATGACACTAATAAACCGCTTCTGATTCTATTCGCAAATGACTTCTTGTCTGTCAACGCACTGCCCATAAAGAAGTAAAGAGGCAAAACGATCGCCTCATTCATCACTTCGTATATCAGATTGATCCATGACAACTGCCCTGCAATCGAATACGACCATTCGCCCGGGAGCGTTCCAAGGAAAAATGTCCGAAGTGTCGTGTACACCGTAGGACAAAGTCCCATAAATAAAAGTGCTATGAATAATCGGTGATCGATTCTTTTTAATGATTCTCTTACCTTAGCAACCATATAACCTCTTTTTACTTTCGTTTTCTTTCTAGTTCTCTGTTTTTCGCCATTTGTAATTGTATATTTTTTCTTGTCCCACTACTAAAAAATTGATCAAGCAATGACTGTGCCTCACCATGCATTTCAATATTATTATTTCTAACAAAATAATCTCGTATTGTAAATCTAATAATCGATTTAGCCAAATTACAATCAAGCTGTTTATCTAAATCCTTTGCTTTACTCGCAAAAGTATTAATCTCATCAACTCTTGCGGCCATCATTAGATTTTGTAATTTATAATTAGTATTACTGTTATAATCATATGCATTAATCGCATTTATACTTTGTTCATTAGTACAAGTTGAAGCAACAAGTCTATATAACCCCATAACTAAAATCGACGATAGTTGTTCAAGAGTATTTCTAACATTTTCTAGAGTTATTTTTGATTTGCCTCTATTCCTTTTTATCTGAGAAATATCATTATATATTTCAGTGCTATATTCATCAAAATTATCATTAATATCTTTTAAAACAGAAAACAAAAATTGATTTGGACAACGATATATTAAATCCACCAAAACATCTTGCTGCTCAACCTTCATGTTTTGACAAAAAGCAGGTAACGTTTTTGAAAGGAGCTCAAGATACTTATACGAAATCAACACTTGATTTTCTATTTTCTTTAAATCATCCTCCGTATAATCGTATTCATTTACTAGTTCAATCAGGTCTGACACTTTAACCTTTTCTTCGTTCTTAGCAAGCGCCTTTTCACGTTTTGTTCGCTCTTCTTTATCAGGTAACGACTCTCTAATTGGAATTGTTGTGTCTAGAATAAACTCAATATTATGTTTATCAATTGACAATTCTTCCTGATTATCAAAATGTTTTTGAGCTCCTTCTATAATAATATTGATAAACTTAGGATTATTCGTAATAAATGCAAGGAAGAGTACAATATCACTATTAACGCTAAAGCAAAGATTTTTAAGCAACTCTTTAAATCTATCGTTTATATCCTTTTCTCCCTGATTATATTTTTGGTTTAATGCTTGCGCGACAAAATATGCAAGAATAGTATGATCTCTAAATCGATACTCATTTTCATTTTCTAATAAAATTTTTGCATTTAAAACTGCATTAATGAAAGCTCTAATATTAACGCTCTGTCTATAGTCGCTTTTATATTTTTCTATAACATTTTCTATTTCAGATAATTTAACACTATTTTTCTTCTCAAAATGCATTATATATGCCAATTCTCTTAATACATTAATTACATGCATCGAATCAACATCAGTTGAATTAAGTATAATACTGTTCTTAATACTACTCTCATAAACAATATTAAAAACATTCATTCCAGCCATAAACTTAAAATTTATATCAGATTCATATTGATTTACGAAGCTGATAATAAAATCTGGATTCAGATTAAAATATTTAACTTGTAAATTAATCAAGTCGTTGATTTTTGTCGTTTCATTTTCTATATTGCATTCTGTCTTTGATAATTTAAGAATATTTCCAATAAGTTCCTTTCTTTTATCATATAAAAAAGGTTTTATCTTAAACGTAATTTCATCATCATTTATTAAGACATCAACAACTTGCTTTTTTAAATTTAATTCTATTTTCTCTTCACTAAAAATAATTATCTGACCCATATTCTGAGCCAAATAATCAACCAAGACATCAAGTACTTCAGGTCTAATTAAATTAGCATTATCAACAATTGCTACTTTATTGGTTATAGGCAATTGCTTATACTTTTCAAGCGAATACTCATCATCAAAATATTCTTCGCAAAACGTGTATTCAATAGTTTTGTCAATTTTCTTTTTACAAATATCTGTAGCATCTAGTAAAATTGGCTTTTTCCCCTTGGTGTAATAATAAGAAAAAATCTTTTTTGCAAGTATCGATTTGCCTGCTTTATGTTCACCCATAATGAACACACGCTTTTTATTATTTATGATTTCAAAAAAATCTTTCTCGTTTTCAACACATCTATGCTTAACACATTTTTTTGTATCAACACAATCATATGTAACACCCGGGAAAACATAGTAATCATCAATTTTACGATTATATAAATCATGACTCATATACGATTCAAAGCTATCATTCAAAATCAACTCACCGAATAAACTAGATCTGACTGTTGAATCAATTATTTGTTTTGGAACATAAATATCCTTTTTCCATAGATACGAATATCCCTTTACCCCCATTGTATTCATATCAATGGATAACGAACAAAAACCATTTCCTTCCTCTGCATATCCCGACAAAGCATTTCCTTGAATAAACTGTATTTCGCCAAAATTATTAATACGACTTCGTTGTCCGAACGGCAAATGTTCATGACCGCTCAAAACAACTGAATACTTCTTTGATATTATTTCTCGCAGTTTATCTTTACAATCAGATTTTAACCATTCATAACTATGATGCATAACAAGGATATTTATATCATTTTCCGCATATTTTTCTATCAAAGCAAGATCACTATTTGACAAATAATGTGATCCCATATCCTCATAATCTCCACCCAATAACGACAATGGTGCAGAATTAATCATAGTAAATCCAATTTTTTTATCATCAATCATAATGCTTTTTTGACTCACACGTTTATTTACAGAAAAGCACTCATATTCACTAGCAATAGACCAAAAATCCGTCATGCTATCTATATATTCACAAATCAACTCCTCTATTCTTTCATTATTATACGCATCGCTAATAGTAGAATAATCTATAGAAAGCCTTGAAAAATCAATATCATGATTTCCTGGCGCAACAAATATATGAATATCGTCCCATCCATACTCGATTTTATGTACATATTTTTTAACGCAATTAAGAATCCTTTTACATATTTGTAGTTCTTTTTTACACCTTTTTGCGCAAGATCACCCGAAACGATTATTACACACTTATCTGCTTTTTCAACCGATTGAATGGCATCAACCAATTTGTCAAGATTAATACTGTGCGAATCTTTACCACTTCCAATATGTAAATCACTCAAGTGTACTATTAATAATTTCAATTATTTAACCTCCAAGAATCAATTACAACATTTAGTATGCTTACATACTTCAAGCTATGAGTTTAAAACAGTACTAGACTCCATATTAACCATAAAAGATATATTGGTCTTTGCTAATGGTTCACATTCCGGCCAATACTTAATCAAATGATCCACGTAATTGTTTTCTTTAAAACAATTAATAAGAACCTCCTTGATTTCATCTTTTGTTTTTCCATTTAAATCAGCCTCTAAATCATCAATAGAATGCGAATTAACATCAAACAACTTCTTAGCACCACTTACTTTTGAGCAAAACTCTGACTGATTTAGGCCATTAAACTTTGTGAACGTTTCAATTATTCTTCTAATTGGATTCAACATCATATCGGCCGATGCATCGCTGTCATATATAAACTTCAATTCCATCCAAAGAGATTCATAACTTGTTTTTATATCTTTATCCGAATTCGGAATAAAAATAAAGGTAGTAGACTGTCCGTTCTTATTAAAATGAATGCGCTTAATTTCCTTTTCCTTGCGTTTGAAACCATATGTTACATTCATATAAAAATGATTATTATGAGTCAACAATACAAACCTATCATCCTGATTTAATGACTTTATAAGTCTAACAATCTCCTCAATAATGAGATATTGCATGTTATCATCATTAGAATTCATCGGATCATCAAACACAATCAAACGCGGTTTATTACTAATACCATCTTTAACTTCGTTTAGTTTTTCAAGGAAATATAGAAAAGCAATAATATTTTTTTCACCAGTAGATAATAATGTAATATCTCTTATTTCGCCCGTATAGATATCTTTAACCATATAAATGCCATTTGACTTTTCGTCTTTACTATAATGGTAGCGTAATTTAAGACACTTTTTGAGACATTTAATAATGAATCTGATACACTCTATTTATCAAAGAAAGGAATCATTATTATGCCTCGTACAAGAAGAACATTTTCACCAGAATTCAAAGCAAAACTAGT
>SVFB01000107.1 GCA_015057085.1 Lachnospiraceae bacterium | reverse complement strand
TTAAATTTGAGGAACAAAGAGTTGCACAGCAACTCTTTGCGCGCTGGTGCGCGCAAACATTAGCTTGCATATTCATCTGCGCACCAGTCGCATCCTGCACGGAGTGCTTTTGTATAATAGGAAATTCGAAGGAATTTCCTATTATACAAAAGAAAAGATGCCGAAATTCGGCACCTCTTCTCTTTGTGTATGGAATTTAGTCGACTAACAAATTATAAATTGTCGATATATTCAGATGCATTTTCACCTGCCATTCTACCTGAATTCAAGCAGAATCCCATGGTGTTTCCTGCAAATGTAAATGGATAGCAATCTCCATAAATTGCACAGGCATCTGTACCAACAGCATATAAACCAGGAATTGTCTCACTCTCTTGAGTTACAACTTCACACATATGATTGATCTTGATTCCGCCTAATGTACCATATGCACCTGCATAGAACTCTAATGCATAGAAAGGTCCTTTGCTGATTGGATATAAGTAACGACGATCCTTCTCGAATAAATCATCCCATCCTTCATCACACATGTCATTGTATTCTTCTACGGTATCTAAGAATTTCTCAACCGGAAGTCCAAGGCTTTCAGCAAGTTCTTCCAAGGTATCTGCCTTATGCAAATACTGATAACCTCTTGCAAGTGCCTCTTCTGTTACTTCATCCCAGTCTTCGAAAATACGATCGCCATGAACATGATCCAATAGATCCGGTCCATTCTTCTTGTATTTCTTAATCATCTTGGTATCCATGATAGAAATACCAACGTTTTGCGGCTGGCTGATAATCGCATTTCCGGTAAAGGTTGAGTTTGGAGCCATATCTTCATTCATGAAACGCTCACCACGCTTATTTACCCAAAGTCCAGGCTGACGGAATGCACCATCTAATGAGAATACAGACATATTGTCCGGACACTGATACATTAATTCCATCATCATCTTAGAATGACCTGCACCTGCTTCCCAAGCCATGCGGATTCCATCACCCTTCATACCAGGAATACGGAATGAAAACAAGTCCTTGCCCCATTCGAAGCCAAATCTCTCTTTAATTAATTCAGGGTTATCTCCGAATCCACCGGTAGCGATGATAACTGCCTTTGCACGGATTTCATATTCGTCATTCTGGCCTTTTGCCTTGATTCCAACTGCCTTTCCGTCTTCCATGATGATTGACTCACCGGCAGTTTCAAACATGAATTTTACTCCGAGTTCATTTGCTCTTTCAGTTAATTTCTTTATCATAGCGCCTGCACAACGAGGTCCCGGTGCACCGCCGCCTTCCGGCTTAACGCAATGTGCTGTAGGATAAGCAGTTGCATATGCACGCTCGTTCTCGTTTACTGCATAAGCTGTAATTAATCCGCAGAATTCTACGCCCATATCTTCAAGCCATTCGATTGTAGAAGCAGTCTTCTCATAATACTTCTTAATCAGACGCGCATCACCGTTCCAATGGATAAAGTTCATATGCTTTCTCCATGCCTCAGCCGGTGTCATATTAAAGTTTGCAGCTCTCTGATACTTGGTACCGATTGCGAGTGGTGACATACCCATGTTTGCAGCACCACCCGTGATATTGCTCTTTTCTACAGCAATTACCTCTTTGCCTTCCTCTGCAGCAGCTACACAAGCAGCCAAACCGGATAATCCGGCAGCTACAACTACTACATCAGCCGTTAAATTTGTCATAATATAAAACCCTCCTAACCTTTTTTTATCATTCTTATATTATATAAGATTATCGCTATTATCACTATGTTTAATTATGACATTATATTGCGATATTTATGTTTAAAACAACCATCCTCCGTTTTTTCGACCCGTAAATCAAAATGAATATTCTGATAAGGGTCCGGGTGATCCTTCCACAAATCATATAATTGTGGAAGGAAATACCGAAGCCTGCCGGATTCATATTGCAAATGAGATGTAGTATCCGGCATACAAATATTGCGCTCCTTTAATACACGCAAGTCAGATTCTTTCATAATCTGAACCGTTCTCCAAAAGATTCCCCCTTCTGTATCCTCATACATATGAACCAAAGTTGTTTCCGCAGGACCCAAATACCCCTTCGCGATCCAGCAATGTTCAAAACATGTGGTATAAGGATAGTTCTCCATACTTACGCGTGTAATTACCATCGGATGCACCGGATCAAACTCATACGAAGCCTCTACCGAACCTTCATAGCCAACCTCACAAGGCGGAACAATCCACTCAAAACCATAATGTTCGCCCGGCGCCCAAAGGTGGTACCCCTTTTCGAGGTTTCCCCACCACCAATCAACCATCTCTGCAGTTACTCCCAAAATCAGTTCAGTCACATCTACTGTCGTAACCAAACCTTGATCTGCATATTTCCGATGAAACTCTAAAGGAGCAATATCTGTCAATACTTCACATCGGTCATAAGGTAATCTTTCATAGACCGGTGGAATCTCCCCCTCTTTGTAAATACGGCGTTGACCGCCATTAAAAAGTTTTTTTGCTTCCATCATTTAAATACTCTTAAACTGAATTTCTTTATATTTAGGCAATCTTTGTGCAACAATCTCTCGCTTTGCAGGATCCATAAAGAATCCTCCCTGAGTCTCTGCAATTTCATCACAATGAATGCCGCGTCCCTCTTCTGTCGTACGATCACGCTCAAGACCGTTTTCAGCAATGACAAACTTCCATTTGCCATCTTCTGTCTTAACCAGATCTCCGCCGGCGCCACAAACAGTACATTCAATCGGATACTGAAGGCCTTTCCACTGTGGCTCCCCAAGACATAATGAATTGCTATGGCAATTTGGACACCATCCTGCATCCGGATCGCCTAGCCACTTTCTCTCTGCTGCCGGAGTATTTAATGCTTTCATCACATTATCACCGATTTCTCTTGCGCGAGCGATTTTCTCATCATACAAAAGAACCTGAGCCGGAGCAGGAACCTGAGTTGCCATATACATATCTACAATTTTGAATGAATTTGTAAATGTGGTAGCCTGCATACATTCAAGCGCCATTGACTGCCATGATCTGGTAGAACCGCCAACTGCAATCAATGCACCAACTCTGTCACGTGGTTCGATTGCGCCGATCTTTGTCAAAAATGCTGATTCATAAGCCAAATTGCGATGCATGAATTTTAAGAATAATGAAGATGGCATCAAATCATAGGTCGGAGCTGAGAAAATGACAGCATCCTGATTCAACATAACATCCATAATCTTTTTCTTATCATCTTTATCATCCAAAGAACATCCGGTATACTTTCCCATTGACATACCAATGGTACAAGAAGTACAACCATTGCAATCGTAAATCTCATAATCCTTAAGATTAATCATGGTAATTTCAGCACCCTGTTCCTGGCATGCAAGCAATGCTTCCTTTAATAAGATCTCGCAATTGCTATCCTTGCGGCCTGCGGTAACACCCATTACTTTAAACCCCATAGCTTACTCTCCTTTTTCTCTCAATATTTTGTTAAGAAATTATCTAAGTATGATTTTAGAATATCGTATTATTGTATACAAGGTACAGAATGTTTCATATTTGAATAATTCTCTTTAAAATATGAAACACATTGTGCTATAATCAACTTGTTATCTCAGTCGGAGTTACAATCTCCGACTGAGATAAACGCTCCGCGAGGATGCGCAGAGATTTGCATATGAAATATGTCAGCTACGCTGACGCAAATCTCGCGCCAAGTCTCGCGAGCGAGACTTGAATATATAAATTGTATTGATAGGATGAAGATCAGCTATGAAATATCACATTTGGATGCTATACGAAATGCTCTCGCAGAAATATGAATGCGAAATGTTTTTAAAAGAAAAAGCCATTCAGAATATACAAAATGTGCGCCTTTTTGACGAAGATTCTGTGATGATGAGAAAACCTTATATGTAGAACGCGGAACTCGATTGATGGGAAATGATGACTCCCGTGTTTATTGCAGACACCGGTCCAACTATTTCGTGGTTGAATCTACAAATATCAATGAGATTTTCAATCAAATTATTAGCCATATCAACGAAACTCAGAATTGGATCAACAATATCAATATTATGATTGCGAACAACTGCCTCTTGTCTGATGTATTATCAGAATTTAGCGAAAAACTACCATTTCCAATAATGGTGCTGGATGTAAGTCAAACCGCTTTAGCTATTTCTGAGAATTATGGCAAAGGCTCTATTGATAAAAACTGGGATCAAATGATTGACACAGGAAGTTTAGGAGTAGAAACCATATCCATTTACAACGAGTTGTACAAAGAATCCATATTCACAAAAGATTTTTATTATATTCCTGCAAATCCATTTCCATATCCGAGCTATAATCGAAATATCTATGTAAATGATGAATTTATGGGATTTCTTTCTTTGATTCTACTGGATAAACCTTTATCCGAAGCACACCGTGGATGGTATTATATTGCATGGGAATGTATCAGTAACTGGGTCCAATTGCATATCGGTCAAAATGATTTATTGATGCGTAACTCTGTTTTCAATGAAATTCTTTCCGGCAATTATGAAAATTTAAATTACTTTAAAGGACTTCTCTCCACATTCGGTTGGAAAGATAATTGCAATAAACAGATTATCGTATTGGGCTGTGTATCCAATCATCTCAATATGAATGCGCATATTGCAAAACTTTTAAATCTTCATCTGGACCATTTATTTGCAAATGAATACCAAGATAAACTAGTCATCCTCTGTAATGTGGACCAAATTTCCTTGGAGGAACAACTGCAGATTATACAACCGATTATCATCAACAGCGGATATTATGGAGGAAGTAGCAATATCTTTAACAATCTAAAAGATACGCCGCACTTTTTGTTACAGGCAATGTTGCCGTTTTGGACTGATACTGTCAATATTGGTGTGGTTTCACCATGTCAAAATCATATTTTGCCATATATTTTTCATCTATTGAAAACCTCAGCGAAAATGAGTTTGACACATCCTGCGCTCTTATTATTACAAGAATATGATGAAGCACACAAAAGCGATTACCATACTCTTTTATATACATATTTGAAAAATCAATGCAATCAAACAGAAACAGCGAACCAACTGCATATGCACAGAAGTTCGCTGCTAAGAAAGCTTACCACAATCCAAGAACTGACGGGATTGGATTTTAATGATTATAATACAAGATTGCATCTGATGATATCATATGAGCTGGATGAGTCATAGACTCATCCAGGATTCTTTTCAATGATATAGATTCTTATTTTTTAATGCTTTTGATCTTACTGTAATTTCCGTAAATTATATTTCCAAACGGATCCAAAACATACGAACGCACGCGAACATAGTATGTTATTTTCTTGGGTTTTAAATTCTTCTTTAAATAAGACATGTTCGAATAGCGAATAACCTTTGATGTCACATTTTTTTCATTGTAGCGGCGTTCAACTTTCTGGTTAATATACTTGCCGGACATGTTTTTGTTCTTGGCAACCTGCACCTGATATCCATCCACATACCCATTCTTGCTAAATGTTATGCTATTAAGATATCTGACGGATTGGTTCTTATATTTTTTTATATTTACATTTGAGATTACAGGTGTTGATACCGCAGCACCACACAATTGATATTTCAATTTATAAGCAACATTTACGCCACAATATTCCCTGCGAACGCGCAGATAATAGGTACCTTTCTTTAAATATACCGTTTTGGCCTTTACCGTGCTCACATCAGTAAACAAAAACGTAGTATTATTTTTTGAATTAATGATTTCCACATCCCAGCTGTTGCTGTCACCGGTAATCTCCTTTGGCCCAAAGGTAAATTTAACCTTAGATGCTTTTGTGACATTCATCTTGTAGTAATCATAACGGTCATTGCATGTGATGATGCCATATTTATAACGATTATTAGTTAAAGCGCAAGCAGTTTTTGCAGAATCATTATATTCATTTTCCCAGTTTTCAGAGTTGGTATATACTACTTTAAAATTTACGGTTGTCAATCTAAGAGATGGATCTGCTTTTAATTTGAAATAAAAAACATTACCTGCTTTCGTAGCAAACACATTTGTCGAAGCGGTATATCCAATCCGCGCATCTCCAATAGTTTCCAAAATTTGCTCATTTGCAGAATTAAAAACACTCAATGAAGTAAAGCGCCAATTTTCACCGTCCCGCTCAGTCATGGTCAATTCCACATGAAAATAACCGTTCTTCGGAGCTGTGAAGCGATACATGCATTCGCCTTCTCCTCCATTTTCAAATGACTTGGTATATGTCTGATTCACATGAATCGTGGGTACATCGTTAGCCTGTAAATTTTGTGTTGGAAGCATCATCACTGCAATTGCAAGCGCCAACACTGCGGTTGCAATTCTTTTTCTTAATCGTTTCATGGTAGTTCCTCCTCATAATTCATTTAACGCTTTTGCGTATTTTTACTGTCCTATACTTATAAAACGAGAAAAAACTCCAATAAGGTCTAATATTTTTAAATTTGTTAGAAATTATTTTTTTGAGAAATACGTATATTATGCTTTTTTGCTCATTTTTCCCCACCATTCAAATGCTTTTTCCATCTGTTTGTTTACATCAAAACAAACCTTTTCATAAATCGTATCATCTGCCTGCTGTATTTGTTCATAGTTCTCCGGCGGTTGAAAATCCCGTTTTTTTGTTTCACTTATATCCAAATAATCAACAAATTTTCGCCCTTTTATTTTATATGTACAAGTGTAAACATCCGTATAATAAAACCATCCATTAATCGTCCCCGGGAGACGATATCTCAAATTTGTATCCCAGACATTTATCTCATCAAGACCTTCTCCATGATCATTAAAGTTCTTTTTCCTGTCTTTTTGCTTCGGAAAAATCGTCGATATCTCAATGGTAAATGAATTTCCATATTTATTTTTTTGTATACTCAACAGTTCAATTCTGTTCTCATAAACTTTTCGATAATGAGGATACTTTCCCGTAAACCCATCATCTATAAGCGGTTGTAACACATATTTTTTTAATGCTGCATTCATTTTTGTACTTTGAGACATGTTTCTACCTCTGTGCAGACAATTCGCAAGATGTATTCAGTATGAAATATATTTGCAAAATCGTTAACTGTTATCTTTCTTGAAAAAATTCTATTTCTTCTCCAAGCGGGCCATAGCAGAAGGCCATTCTCGCCGGATATTCAGGCGTAGATGGAATCACGATATTTTGCGGCTCTTTAAAAACCTCATAGCCGGCAGACTTAACATATCCAATTTCATCACATTTCCCCATCGCACGAATAGCCAGGACGCTTATATAAATATTTTTCATCCGGAGCAATGCTTTTATCCCAGACTTCTGTTTTCCAGTCTTTCTCCGGTATATCTTTAATAGCAACAGAAACACTTGA
>SVFB01000106.1 GCA_015057085.1 Lachnospiraceae bacterium | reverse complement strand
CCACGTGTTCTGTAGTGTGTCAGTCTTATAGCGAAGATAATAACACAGGAGGGAAGAAACTTAAAAACGATAGATTAGCGAATACCACCAGTTTCATAACCGCATTGGTGGCTTTCGCAGAAAGACGGGTTATAAAAATGAGAATTAAATCAAAAGAACAATTAATCGCCAGACTTATGACAATCGGAGATATCCTTGAGGAAGACGAGCGGTATTCAGAAAGCGCTTTCGTGATACAAGATCTGCTCGAAGAAGCATCCTATTATGATGTTGATGAGCTGAAGCAATACGCCACAACCGGTCTACACGAATCCGATGCAGCTTATCCGATGCATCCGCAAATCGCGGATCTCATCATTGATATCTACATGGATGGAATCGAGAATGAAGACCCGGATTCCATGACAAATCTCGGTTCACTGTATTACACCGGACGCGCCGGCGAGCAGGACTACGGAAAAGCCGCTTACTATTATCATCTGGCGGATCTGGCAGGGGAGCGCCAGGCCACGGAGAACCTTGGCTACATCTATTACTATGGGAGAACCGGAGAAAAAGATTACGAGAAAGCGTTCCAATACTTCCTCAAAGGCGCCCTCGACGGACACCTCCGCTCTCTCTATAAAGTTGGCGACTTTTATAAGAACGGCTATTATGTCGAAAAAGATCCAAAAGAAGCATTTCGCATTTACGAGCGCTGCCTCGAAACCATGACAGAGGAAGCACTTCCGCTCGTCGGCGCGGATGTCTACATGCGCATGGGAGACTGCTATCACAAAGGCATCGGCGTGGAGAAAGACCTGCTCAAAGCGCAGGAAATGCTGAGCACGGCCGAAAACATGTTTTATAAGCGGCTGATGGAAGGAGACTTCTACCAGAAACGGAATCTGCAGCATGTACTGGATACGGAAGCAGAGATTCGACAGGAAATCGCAGAGGAATTGCTGCCGGATCTGTCCTGGTCCGGGTATGCGAGCGAGTCTTGACATAATATAAAAAATTTTGTCACAATCTTGATTTTTGGTACATCTCTTAAGTAGAGAACAAAAAAACAAGAAGAGGACATACCAAGAAGGAGGATGCTATTTTATGAAACATATCGTAATCGACTTAGAAATGAACCCGATCAACAAGTACGACGAAGCTAGAGATATTTGCAAAGACGAAATCATCGAAATCGGCGCAGTGATGCTGGATGAACATCTGCATGAAATAGCATCTTTCCGTACCTACGTCAAACCGGAATACAACGAAATCATCGAGAGCAGAATCACAGCCCTTACAGGAATCACCACGGAGATGGTTCAAAATGCTCCGTGTTTTCGCGAAGCATTGCGCATGTTTACCCACTGGTGCCTGGCCTGCGGCGACGATATCACAGTCTATGCATGGAGCGAGAATGACTACATGCAGATATCAAAAGAAATGGCGCTGAAGAATTATCATGCCGAGTCTGTCGAGGCGCGGATTCTCTCCGAGCCATGGAGCGACTTCCAGCACGAATTCGACACAGGTCTCGGCTTCGACCGACAGCTTTCCCTCAAGATGGCATTGGACATGGCCGGCCTCGAATTCAACGGCCGCGCGCACGATGCATTAGACGACGCCCGCAACACGGCAGAACTCCTTCAAGTCTTTCGCGATGAAGTGCGTTTCAATAAAACATTGCGCATCATCAAGGAGACTATGGAGCCGACGCCATGCACTAATACACTTGGCGACCTGTTTGACTTCTCTATGGTGGAATGTGCATAGAGCCACAGGGGGCGAAAAGTGCTTCGAAACATATCGGGTCGCAGGAATCACAAAGTTCGTTCATAAAAGTGTGATGAAGTGCGGAAAGTTCGTTCATAAAAATGTAAAAATCCGGAAAAGTTCGTTCATAAAAGTGTGATGAAGTGTTGAAAGTTCGTTCATAAAAATGTAATATGGAATTGTAAACCACTGATAAAAAGGGGGATTGCAATGAAGAGAAAAATTTATGAAGAATTATTAAACTGGAAAAATAGTAATGATCGAAAACCGCTAATCTTAGATGGAGCCAGACAAGTTGGAAAAACATGGATCTTAAAAGAATTCGGCCGGGAAGAATACCAGAATGTTGCTTATATTAACTGTGATAAGGCAGCGGAAATGAAAGGCTTATTTTTTGACTATGACATAAATCGTTTGATTCGAAGTTTTTCATCCATATCAGGTGAGGAAATATTTCCGGAGAAAACCTTAATTATTTTGGATGAAATTCAGGAAATTCCAAGAGGAATTGCATCCTTAAAATATTTTTGTGAAGATGCGAACGAGTATCATATTGTGGCAGCCGGAAGTCTGCTTGGGGTTCGCCTTCGTTCAATGAAAAAGGCAGATGACGAATCAGATTTTGGAACCGGGTTCCCGGTAGGAAAAGTCGACGAGCTACGAATGTATCCAATGACTTTTTCTGAATTCATGGAGGCAACCGATAATCATATGCTCCTACAGCAGATTCAAGAGCACCGCTGGAATGAGTTGGAACCATTTACAGCAAAGCTGACAGATTTGCTTCGGCAATATTATTATGTCGGGGGTATGCCGGAAGTTGTCCTAAAATATGTGGAAAATGAAAACCTGAAGGAAGTAAGAAAAATCCAGAATCGCATATTGCGTGAATATGAGCAGGATTTTTCGAAACATGTTCCGGAAGAAATTTTGCCGAAGCTGGTCATGGTATGGAATTCCATGCCGTCGCAGTTGGCAAAAGAAAATAAAAAGTTCATTTATGGAGTTGCAAAAAAAGGAGGACGCGCCAAAGAATTTGAAGACGCAATCCAATGGCTTATCAATGCCGGATTATTGCATAAGGTGATTCGTGTAAATAAGGTGCAGCGTCCGCTTAAATTTTACGAAGACATCGGAGCGTTTAAGTTATTCCTATCCGATCTGGGATTGCTTGGTGCAATGGTGGATGTGACAGCAAAGGAAGTTTTAACCGGAGAGAATTATTTTTCTGAGTATAAAGGAGCATTTACGGAGCAATATATTGCACAGGAAATGGTCGCATCTGGAAATCAGCTGTACTATTATTCAAAGGAGAATTCTCCACTGGAAATTGACTTCATCATCCAAAAAGAGGAAGTCTATCTAATTGAAGTAAAGGCAGAAGAAAATCTACGTGCAAAAAGTTTACGCTCATTGTACGAAGAGAATCCGCAGACAAAGCCATGTCGTTTTTCCATGGCTAGCTATAAAGAACAGGAGTGGATGGTGAATGTGCCATTGTACTTGGCAGCAGAGTGGATGGATGCAGAGGAGTAAAATGTTTTTTCATTAGATTCACGGATCTTTACTCAAAAAGCAAAAATTGATATCCTGGAAACATGGGAAAAATGATATAAGTGAGGAGGCCAACACCTTGGCACAGCAATACCTTGACAACATCCGAAGCGGTTTTGAAACAGCATACATAGACGGCTCAGTTGCATCCAGCAACCTTTATCGGCCGCAATTTGTATCCAACAATCATAGAGAAGGAAAGAAAGTGCTCTCATCCATCGAGGATGAGCTTTTGGCATGCGACGGATTTCAAATCAGCGTGGCATTTATCACGATGAGCGGAATCACGCCACTTCTGCAAACGCTAAAAGAGCTTGAAAGTAGAAATATTCCGGGACAGATTTTGACAACGAACTATTTGAACTTTAGCGAGCCTAAGGCGCTTGAAAAGTTAAATGGATTATCAAATCTTACAGTCAAAATGTATGATGTGGAAGCAGCGGATGAGGGCTTTCATACGAAAGGTTATATTTTCCGAAAAGAGGAAATTTATCGTATCATCATAGGTAGTTCTAATATTACAAGTGCAGCATTGACAAGCAACCGTGAGTGGAATACCAAGCTGATTTCCACTGAACAAGGTCAGATGGCGCAGGAGATTGTGGCCGAATTCAATGAACTTTGGAATTCTAAGTATAGTCTAGATTTTGATGAATTCTTTGAAACCTATCGCGAGCGATATAGAATTATCAAACATCAAAGAGAAATCGCAAAGCAAGACGAAATAACTTCGATAGAAAAATATAAGCTTCAACCGAATTCCATGCAGGTTGGATTCATTAAGAACTTAAAGGAAATCATCCAATCCGGGGAGGACAGAGCATTATTGATTTCTGCAACCGGAACCGGTAAAACATATGCCTCAGCATTTGCAATGCGCGAGCTTGGATTCAAGCGCGTGCTATTTTTGGTACATAGAGGTCAGTTGGCGCGGCAGACGAAGAAGTCTTACGAGAAAGTTTTTGCAAACAGCGTTTCAATGGGTCTTGTTGGTGCCGGATACAGTGAATACGACGCCGATTACGTCTTTGCAACAGTGCAAACTTTAAATCGCGATGAGCATCTATTAACTTACGAGAAAGATGCATTTGATTGTATTGTGCTTGACGAGGCACATCACGTTCCTGCTGACACTTATCAAAAAATCATGAAGCATTTCACACCAAAATTATGGTTGGGAATGACGGCGACACCGGACAAGCGTGATGATAATGTTGCAGGGCGTAATGTGTACGAAATCTTCAACTATCAGATCGCATACGAAATCCGTCTTCAGCAAGCAATGGAGGAAAATCTTCTATGTCCATTCCACTATTTCGGAATCACGGATCTGTCAATTGATGGTGATGAGGATGTTGCAAGAGATTTTTCGGACCTGACAAGCGATGAACGGATTAAGCACATTATCACTCAGGCAAATTATTATGGATACAGCGGTGATAAGGTGAAAGGATTGATCTTCTGCAGCAGTATCAAGGAAACAGAAGAGCTTTCCAGAAAATTTAATGAGATAATAAATCCGGAGACCGGGAAAAAGTATCGTACCATTGCCTTAAACGGAAGCGCCTCAGAGCAAGAACGGCAGCAGGCATTCGAGCGACTCGCCGCAGATGAAGGCGAGGCTGGGAATTCATCCATTGAACCGCTTGATTATATCTTTTCCGTTGAAATCTTAAACGAAGGTGTTGACATTGTAGAAGTGAATCAGGTCATTATGCTTCGCCCAACACAGTCGCCGATTGTATTTATTCAGCAGCTCGGCCGTGGTCTGAGAAAAGCAGAGGGCAAAGAATATGTCGTAATCCTGGACTTCATTGGAAATTATGCGAACAATTTCATGATCCCGATTGCTTTATCCGGAGACCGAACCTACAACAAGGATAACATCCGCAGATATATCATGGAAGGGGCTCGTATCATCCCGGGAAATTCCACTGTACATTTCGACGAAATCAGCCGCAAGAGAATATTTGCATCAGTGGATAATGCAAACTTTAGCGATATCAAGCTGATTAAAGAAAACTATCAAAATCTGAAAAACAAGCTTGGTAGAATTCCGGCGCTGAAAGATTTCGATGATTATGGAGAGATGGATGTCCTTCGTATTTTTGATAATGGAAGCCTTGGATCATATTACAAATTCCTTGTCAAATATGAAAAGGAATATACAATCCGCTTATCGGATGACGAAGCCAAAGTGATAGAATTCGTATCTAAGAAATTAGCAAACGGAAAGCGTGTACAGGAACTTCAGGTATTGAAACATATTTTGCATTACGCAAAAGGGATGTTAAAAACTGGACTATTTGCACGCCTTACCAGCGATTTGCAACAATCTGGAAGAGTGATGAGCGCTGACCAGCGACAAAATATTGTAAATGTATTGACCAATGAATTCCCTGCCGGATCAAGCAAAAATACATATTCCAATTGCGTATTTCTTGAAGAAGACGGACAGGATTACCGTCCTTCTGAATCAATATTAACAATGCTGAAAAATGAAGATTTTTATCAGGTTTTGAAGGAATTGGTTGATTTCGGAATCAGCCGTTATGAAAGAGATTATAAAGATCATTATCAGCAAACCGACCTGGTACTGTATCAAAAATACACGTACGAGGATGTTTGCCGCCTATTAAACTGGGAGCAAAACGAAGTCCCACTGAATATAGGTGGTTACAAATATGACAAAAAGACAAAGACATTTCCAGTATTCATCAACTATGAAAAAGGCGAAGACATCAGTGATACTACAAAATACGAGGATCACTTTGTCCCGGGATATCGAGACAAACTAATCGCGATTTCGAAATCCGGACGTAGCCTTCAATCCGAGGATGTACAAAACTTTTTGCATGCAAAAGAGCGTGGCATACAAGTCGAATTGTTCATCAGAAAAAATAAAGATGACAAAATTTCGAAAGAATTTTATTATCTGGGCCATATGACAGCAACTGGTAATACAAAAGAAATCATCATGGCCAACACAGAAAAAACAGCGGTCGAAATCGAATGGTCCTTAGATGTACCGGTTCGAGAAGATATTTATCAATATATCGTGAGCGCATAGACATGGAGGAAACAATGAAAGTAGTCAGAGTCGTCGCAGCAGTCATCAAAGCGACAAACGAAAGCGGTCAACCAATCATCTTTGCAACACAGCGAGGATACGGAGACTTAAAAGGCGGCTGGGAATTCCCGGGCGGCAAAATCGAAGCTGGAGAAACCCCGCAGGAAGCCTTGAAACGTGAAATCATGGAAGAACTGGACACCGAAATCGAAGTTGGTGAACTGATTCACACCATCGAATATGACTATCCAACCTTCCATCTCTCCATGGACTGTTTTTGGAGCGAAATCGTAAAAGGTGATCTCGTATTAAAAGAACACGAAGCCGCACGATGGCTCACAAAAGAACAGCTTAATGAAGTGGATTGGCTACCGGCGGATATCACATTGATTGATCAGGTTAGAAAAAGCATATGAGCAAAATCCTAATTCAAAAAATCAGTATCACAGATTTAAGAGCAGACGCAGTAGTAAATGCAGCAAACTCAAACCTCTGGGCCGGAGGCGGCGTATGCGGATACATATTCCGCGAAGCCGGTGCAGAAGACATAGCAAAAGCCTGCAACAAAATCGGCCACTGCGATGTAGGCTCCGCAGTCATCACACCGGGATTCAAACTTCCGGCAAAATACGTAATTCACGCGGTCGGCCCAAGATGGTCCGGCGGGAACCAAAACGAAGCACAACTGCTGTACAGCGCATATCAAAAATCTTTGCTGTTGGCAAAAGAGCATCAGTTGCACTCCATCGGATTTCCGCTCATCTCAGCTGGAATATTTGGATATCCGCTGGAAGAGGCATGGCAAATAGCAATAAAATCATGCAGAGATTTCCTCGAATCGAATTCGGACTATGAAATTGATATAGTGTTTGCGGTGCTCGATGAGCGGATCAAAGCAGTGGGAGAAGAGATGCTGAATGAAAGCATATTCAAGAATAATCTGTAGAAAATATGCAGAAAGCCGCATAGGATATAGCAACCCCAAAGTATTTATGACATAGTGAAAAGTAATTGTATTGGGAGAAATTCTGGAACAGCTCTAAGTTGGATGACAATGTCTGTTCAATTCTAAACTCAATGGAGACGAATGTGATATTTGATTTGCCTATAATCGTCGCTAAATATCATTACAAGCCTCAACCAATTGACAAATCCAAGGAATATTTGATATCAACAAAAGAACTGTACGTAAAGATCTCCAAGAATTGAAGAAATGGGGTAGTATCGATTATCCAAATTACTTTTATGCGTTAAATCAATGCAGCAACTTGCGCAAGCATTATGTAGTAGCAAAATTGGGCAAAAGCATTCTTCTTATGTAGGAATATGATGGATATATTTGTGATAAATAGTAGGTGATAATAATGAAAAAGTTTGATTTGATTGGGATGAGAGTAATGAACACTCAAACTAAGTCTATAGGTAGAATAGAAAAGATAGAGGATGGTTATTTATTTATCTCTTTTCATGGAGATTTGGTTAGATTTCCTTTTCCAGCATGTTTTACTACAACATTAGAATTAGAGGATGAAGCTTTACAGGAGGAACTGGAAGCTGAGAGTGCAGATTCAAGTTTTGATGCATTCAAAATAAAATATAGAAGTGCAGTTTCAAACGAAATCAATTATTTAAGAGCAACTGGTGGAAAAAAGTATAGAGCAATTGACGGAGAACTACTTCCGTCACAGAATGGTGAAACCATTTATGCATTTGATACTGATACCGATTTACATTTCCCAGATGGAACTGCAATAAAAATTTGGTTCCCAGAAAAGATAATCCCTGCTTATGTTGTTTCTTGTGAGGAATTCACTTTAGTTATTAGAACGCTAGAAAACCTGGGAAATTCAATCAATATGATAGAGTTTACGGCTGAACAGTGGCAATTGTTAGAGTCGTTGGTGGAACGAATCGATGAAATGAGTCCTCAAAGCGAGTCAATCGCATATGAGGTAGCGTGCAAGGGAAGGAATCAGATCAACAAGAATAAAGGTGTAACTTGCGGGCAGAATTTCGCGTATAGAAGAGCCACATCAGAGAAGGTTACATTTATTTGGGGACCGCCAGGAACTGGCAAAACTGAGACATTAGCAAATATTGCTCTAGATCATATTGAGCAGAACAAGCGAGTGCTTATGTTGTCATATAGTAACGTATCTGTTGACGGGGCTTTACTGAGAGTAGCTAAAAAATATGATTGTGACGAAGGTGTTATTGTTAGATATGGATATCCTAGAGCGAAAGAATTAGTAGAGGATAATAGAAACTTAACATCATATCAATGCGTTTTAAATAAGAATCCTAAATTGGCGAAGGAATATCAAGAACTTACTTCCTTAAAAAAGAAGTTAAAGAAAAAATCACCAGAGAGAATCACTATTACTAGGAAATTAGCTCAAATTCGAGAAAAATTATTGTTAGAGGAAAAAGAGTTAATTCAAAATGCAATGTTTGTGGCAACAACAGTATCAAAAGCGGTTGTGGATAGAACCATATATACACAGAAATTTGACGTTGTTATTTTTGATGAGGCAAGTATGGCATATGTTCCGCAGGTTGTTTTTGCAGCTAGTTTGTCGAAGCATCATTTTGTATGTCTTGGTGACTTTTGCCAGTTACCTGCGATAGTTCAAAATAATACGGATGACAGATTGGCAGAAGATATTTTTCATTATACAAGAATAACAGAGGCTGTTGAAAATGGTTGGGGACATAATTGGCTTATAATGCTTAATGTTCAGTATCGAATGCACAGGGATATCGCAAATGTTGTAAATAAGTATATGTATGGTGGAAGACTTGAAACATCTGATGAGATATATGCAAGCAGGAACGAGATTGCCGCTTGTGAACCAATGAGTAATGCAGCAATTTCAATGGTAGATTTAAGCCATACATATTCTGTATGTACAAAAACGATGGATGGTTCGAGGATAAATTTATTATCTGCAATGGTTTGTATGAAACTCGCGGAATCATATTTAAATCAGTATGAAGTTGGTATTATTACGCCATACAGTGCGCAGGCTCGATTAATTCTTTCTATGATTCGTGATATGAAAGAAAAAGATAAAAGATATTCTCAACTTACGCGAGCAAAAGGAAAGTTTATTCTGGTAGCAAATCGTGACTTTATGTATAGAAAAAATATTTCAAATAAGCTCATCTTTACAAAAGTTATGGATAGCATAAAAAAGAATAATGCGAGTCTTGGAGGAGATGAAATAATTAAGTATCTTTCTAGTAATAATAAAAAGAGAGTTGCTATATATTTTGACTCAAGAGAAGATAGTTTTGATAAATTTTGCAAAGATTTGGAGGCTGCAACTAAAAGAATTCAAATTGAAATTCCGGGAATAATTGATGAAGACGATGATGCGTTAGAACAACTATGCATGATACTGAACAATAAAGAAGGAGAAGGCGTAGATGTAACTATTAGATTAGATGAGGATTTGATTTTGCCCGAGGAACTTCAGAAGTTTGCGAGATATGGCTACACTACCACTCCAGTGACATTGATTGATAATACTATCATATGGTTTGGCCACCCGATTTCTGCTGCAGAATTCTTTTCAGAAGGTGAACTATTAGAAACAGAGAGTTTTCCTTGTGCAAGATTTGAAGGATATATCACAGGGAGATCTTTACAAGCATTTTTAGAAATATAATAAGTTTGGAGAATGATAAATGGAAAAGGAATACAAGGATAACGCTTTAGTAAGAGAAGAACAAGAAATATTGGATGATCTTGTAGACCGAATGAATGAGGTAATTGAACATCTTGAAGACAAAGCAAAAGTTTTTGTTGAAGAAGCCAAAGAAGCAAGGAACGCAGGCATTCATGATAATTACTATGCTTTCTTGTTGGCAAAGAATGGATTAAAAGATACAGAAGAGAATCGAAAGAAACTTCAACAGGCAAAAGATGAATTATATGACCAGAGGGTAGAGGTTTATATTGATAATGATAAAGAACCTACATCTATTCAGATTGGGGATTCCTCATTTAATTATAAAGAAATAAACTATGTTACATCTAGAAACAGACCGATTTGCCGAGCGTTTTGGGGAGGACAAATGCCTGAGGAATTTGAGTTCGACAATATAGATGAACATGGAAAATATGTAGCACATGTAAAGTGTAAGTTAAAACTTGGCAGAAATATTGATTTACATTTTTCAAAAGTAAGAGATGTTTTAAATGTTTTTCCATTAACAGAAGAGGAGCAGGATGAACTTATTATTGACATTCTTACACAGGAGTTACTTGAAAGACGCTCGGATAATGAGTGGAAATCAATTCTTAAGTCTATCCAGAAAAAACAAAAAGAAATAGTGCTTTCGCCGTTGGAAGAAAATCTTATAGTACAGGGATGTGCAGGTTCCGGAAAGACTATGATTATGCTTCATAGGCTTCCAATTGTATTGATGGATAATCCAAATGTATTAAGAAAGAATAGCATATATGTAATAACTCCATCCAAAACATATATTCAGCTTGCTCAGGATCTGATAAGAAAATATGAAATTGCTGATATAAGTATGGGTGTAATTAACGATTATTATAATTACTGTATTTCAAAGTATGGACATAAACCTGAAGAATATGGGGAGATAAATCCGTCTATTACTTTATCAGAACAGGATACAGCTTTTGTATATTCTACGGAGGCACTCAATCTTATTGAACAATTTTATGAGAATGAAATTGAAAAATATGAGATTGACCTTAGTTTTGAATGTGGTGTTTTAGGCCTTAAAGAGGAAAATGTTAATGCGGAATCTTATGCAAAGAGAATACATAATCTTCTTATGTTATTTGGTAAAGTGACATTAGAAAACGAAAAAATATTGGAGGAATGCTACGGAAATATTAAAAATGCTATAAAGAATTACCAGAGTTTTGCTAGTTCCTTAGAAAATAGAAAATCAAGTATTGTTAGAGATCTGAGGCAACACATCTCAAAAGAAGAAGCAGATATTTTAAAAGCAAAAAAAGAATTAGAGAAGCTGAATGAAGATGACAATAAAATTGCATGGAGTAATCGCCAGAAGATTATATCAGCAGCAATCACGGAAATTGAAAAATATCAGATGATTATGGATCGTGTTGAGCGAGACAATGAGTATTTTGTATTATTCGCTCCAATAATCGAGTATGTAGAGAAAATGACATTACTATTCGAGAATATAGAGTCTCAAGAGTCAAACCCTACACATGCGGCATATGCGCTAATAAAGATTTTTGATTCTATGAAAAAGATTGAAGAGGATATCGAGCGTGATTTTTTTAGAATTGAAGAGAAGTATATAGAGTATGGTAACAATCCACTTAGTAGATATCAATCGGCAAAGCAGCAATTTAGTAGAATGCTGAACATTGAGCGTGAGTTTTTGCCAATAAATAGATACATGGAAATAAAGAATTTATACGCTGGTATAAACGATTCCTCACAGTCAATTGTAAAAAATGCATATTATGAGGTACTGCATAAGTTAAATTGCAGAAAAGATGAGACAGATGCATTATCTTGTTCACCATATATATATTTGCAGGCGCTATATATATATTCAGGAATTCCAAATGGTGAGAAGGAATCATTAATTACGATAGATGAAGTGCAGGGGATTGCCCCAGAGGAAATCAATCTAATTAAAAAAATAAATGGGGATAGACTTGTTTTAAATCTGTTTGGCGATATAAGGCAACATATTGAGGGCACCAAAGGATTTGATGATTGGAATGAGCTAAACTCCATTATTAGTTATAAAAAGTATGAAATGGAAGAAAACTATAGAAATGCTAAAGAAATTGCAGAGTATTGTAATGGTCATTTTGAAGGAATGAATATGCGCCCTATGAATACTGCCGGAAAAGGTGTACATGAGCTTCATGACAGAGAACAATTCGTTGAAAAAATGGAGCAAAATTTTTTGGATGTAAATCGAACTGGATTGGCAGCAATAATAGTTAAAAATGACTATGAAGCCGATTATTTGAAAGATATATTTTCATCTTTTGAGAATAAGCTGTTTGATATGACTGGGGAAGAGTTCAGTCCTCATAGAACAAGATGGAATATAATTACCGTTGAGGATGCAAAGGGTTTAGAATTCAATACAGTAGCAGTTTTAGATGGAAGAATGACTCCGAATGAAAAATATATTGCTTATACAAGAGCTTTAAATGAGCTGTTTGTTTTGGACGAAATTATTGATATTAGTAAATATATGAAAATTAGAGCAGAAGAGGAGAAAAAGAGAAAAGAAAAACTAAATAAATCTAAGAAAGATCTGAAACAATCAGGGCAAGGAGAAATAAAGTCATCAGCGGCTCATATTAACAATAGAGTCGATAAACAAACCCAATCTACAAAGGACAAATTTGCAAATAGCGAGGTAAGAAGATTTTTTGAAAGCAAAGGTCTGGAAGTTGTAGATAATAGAATGAAAAAAGGACATTTATGGGTTATTGGAGACACGCCAGAAATTCGTGCTGCTGTTAATGAGGCAGTACAAAGATTTAAGATTACAGGTACATATAAAGCAAGTAAGGAAACAAAATCTCGAAAGGGATGGGGGACCAAAACGAAAAAATAACAGAAGTCAATGGAAGATAGGATATACAATGAGAGTATAAAACTAATTGAGATGCCTCATCAGAGCAATCATTCTATTTATTGGCATAATCATTGCAAATTCTAGAGTAACATTGATTTTTGTTGGATAGATATTGGAAAATTATAGAAAGAGGAATTATCGTGCAAGCGTATAGTATTTTGTCGATTATTATAATGATTATGTTCGTTGTGATTGTTGTTGGCGCATTCGCTGCAGTGATTTATGGAATCATACAGGCCTTGAAGCGTGATTCGGAGGAATTGCGTCGGCCAAGAGGTAAGCGCATACGCCCGTTTGCCTTCGAGACGGAGCAGCGCCGCGCTGGCGCCCGGGGAGAAAGAGCTGCGGCGATGCTTGTATCAGAGATTTTAAGGCCGGAGGATCATTTGCTTCGAAATGTGCAATTGGTGGTGGATGAACATCCGGTGGAATGCGATCTGGTGGTTGTAAATCCGAAAGGTGTATTCATCATCGAGGTGAAAAATCTTCAGGGAACGCTGGTAGGCGAGGAAGAGGACGAAGAATGGGTGCAGCAGAATCTCACAGCCGGTGGTCGCTTTTATGTAAAGACATTCCGCAATCCGATTAAGCAGATGAAACGACAGGTGCATTGGCTGGCCACATATTTGCGAAAGCATGCGGTCAATATCTGGGTCGAAGGCTATGTGTTCTTCGTGCAAATGAATAGCCCAATCCATAGCGCAGATATTTTAGAAACGCAGCAAGATATCGACAACGCAATTCATTCGGGGACGGGGGTTAGCGGTCAGTTGGGTGTCCCAGTTGGCACAATCCTTAAACTTTTGGGGATGGAAGAGGAGGACTAAATGGGAACACAAAGGAGAATCATGATTCCGGATACGGATCTGGGAGCACTTTTCCCGCTGGGGTTGGGCTCGATGAAGGCGGAGAGCACATGGGACAAGGCACAGACCTATCGCATTTTTGATACTTATTTTGATCGCGGTGGCAATCTTTATGATACCGCGCGTGTGTATTCGATTTTTTCAAAAAGCGAAGAATGGATTGGAGATTGGTTGAAAGAGACGGGAAAGCGCAACCAGGTCGTGATAATTTCTAAGGGTGGTCATCCTGATTTGACGGCGAAGCCGTTCCCGGATATGCATCGATTCCGTCTGTCGAAAGAAGAAATGACCGCAGACTTGGAGACTTCACTTCGAACCCTCCAAACCGACCATATTGATATCTATCTCTACCATCGTGACGATCCGGCGCGCTCGGTTGAGGAACTGGTGGATACCATGGAAAGCTTCGTGCAAGCCGGTAAGATTCGCTATTATGGATGCTCGAACTGGTCGCTGCCGCGCATCGAGCAGGCCATGGATTACGCGAAGTCGATGGGCTATCGCGGCTTTGTGATGAATCAGGGCCTTTTGAATGCGGCATCGGATGACGCCGGTCCACTGCAGGACGATACACTGATCAAAATCGACCCGCAGATGCGCGCCTATCATAAAGCGCATCCGGAGATTCTGGCGACCGCCTATTCAGGCATCGCGCTTGGCTTTTTCGCGCAGTATTTACGAGGTGGCGCCGACGCGGTGCGCGACAAGTCTTATCTGACTGATGCGAATATCGCTCGCGCGAAGCAGATGGAGCAGAGGGCAAAGGAGAAAGGCATCACGCTTTTGCAGGAGACGCTGAGTTATTTCAAGACATTGGAGCATGATTGTATTCCGCTGTTTACTCCGCGTGATGAGGCGGGAATTTGCGAGGCGATGGACTCGCCATTGGGGACGGGGGTTAGCGGTTAGTTGGGTGTCCCGATTGGCACAATCTAGCATTTTCGGCGGGAAGCAAAGAACGTGTGGATGAGTTAACACAGTTGTTACAAGCAGACGGATATTCTGTTGTGAGTGGACCGAGGACAACCGGTGACGGATATTACGAAAGCTGCATTGTTGCAATTGAAGGAAATCAGATAGAGATTACAGTTTAGCCAATTCGCTTGGTGAATAAATATAGTGTGGAGAACATAATGGAATTGTACTTGCGAGAAACACAGTTGCTGGATTATTCCAATCCTAGGATTCAGGAGTTAATTGAAACGCGGGGCTGGAAAAATTTAGACGAATATCAGCGGCTAAAAGCGATATACAATTATGTAAGGGATGAGATATTATTCGGATATAACGTGGATGATAATATTCCGGCTTCCAAAGTATTGGCGGATGGTTATGGGCAGTGTAATACAAAAGGGACTCTATTTATGGCATTGCTGAGGGCCTGTGGAATTCCTTGCCGGGTGCATGGATTTACCATCGATAAGGAATTGCAGAAAGGTGCGATGACTGGATTGGTATACAGGAGTGCACCTCGGAACGTTTTTCATAGTTGGGTAGAAGTATATTTTGAAGAAAAATGGTATGAACTGGAAGCTTTTATTTTAGATCGCACATATTTAAATAAGTTACAGGAGCAGTATCCTGCTTGCGACGGTGCTTTTTGCGGGTATGGAGTTGCAGTAACAGATTTTAGAAATCCTGTAATTGATTTTCACAGGAATCATACTTACATACAAAGTGAGGGGATCAATCAAGACTTTGGAGTATATGATTGTCCAGACGAGTTGTTAAAGGAACATCATCAGGAAATGTCAGTGCTTAAAGCATTTGCATACAGAAATTTTGGCAGGCATTTGATGAATCGAAATGTTAGAAAGATCAGGAATCGATAAATTCAGTCGGACTTATATTCCGATTTTATGCAAAATACTAGAAATAAATGTTCCGATTTTATGCAATTATTAGGCAGAACACCATCCGATTTTATGCAATCCGGATTGACTTTGCCGCAAAACAAGCCTATTATCAAGGTAGAACGATAAGGGGTGATGAAGGCTATGTTAAAAAGAAAAGTCTATTCGGAATTAGTTAATTGGAAAAAGCAAAGGCATGAAGAAAAAAAGCAGAAATGTTTATTGATAAAGGGCGCACGACAGGTTGGAAAATCATTTATTGTTAATGAATTTGGCAATAATGAGTATGACTCCTTTATTTGCATAGACTTCTTTAAACAAAAGCAGTTAAAGCAAATCTTTGATGGTGAATTGTCGTCTGAAGAAATATATAAAAGAATAACAGCAAATATTCCCGGGGTTAAGCTTATACCGGGTAATACTCTTATCTTTTTAGATGAAATTCAATGCTGTGGAAACGCACGAACTGCTTTGAAATTTTTAGCTGAGGATATGCGTTTTGATGTTATTGCTTCAGGTTCTTTATTAGGTCTTTCTTATGGTCAGGATGATGATGATGAGGTTGAAGAACCATCATCTCTACCGGTAGGATATGAGAATCAGATAACCATGTATTCATTAGATTTTGAAGAGTTTTTGTGGGCATACGGATATGACTCTGAAACTATAAATGGTCTAAAAGAATATATGGGAACCGACAACCAGATTCCGGAGAGTATCCATAATAAATTTGAGAATTTATTTAGAGAGTATATGGTGGTTGGCGGGATGCCTGAAGCGGTCATGGATTTTGCAGAGCATAAAGATTTCAATAGAGTAATGGAAATACAGCAGAATATTATTGCATTGTATCAGGATGACATTTCAAAACATGCAAAAGGCAGAGAAAAGCAGCTAGTTAGAATGTGCTACGAAGCAATTCCGAGACAGCTCGCGAAAGAGTTAAAAAAATTCCAATACTCAACAGTTGAAAAGGGGCAGACGAGTCGCAAATATGGAGGCAGTGTGAAATGGTTAAAAGACTCGTGCTTAGTAAATGCTTGTTATAATGTTTATGAGCCCTATATTCCATTAGAGGCTAATGCGAAGAATGAGCAGTTTAAATTGTATATTAATGATACCGGTCTTCTGACTTGTATGTATGGATTTGAAACCAAGCGAGCACTGCTAAACAATACATTAAAGGGAAATGTAAAAGGCGGATTATATGAGAATATAATTGCCGAATCTTTGGTGAAGCGTG
>SVFB01000105.1 GCA_015057085.1 Lachnospiraceae bacterium | reverse complement strand
CGTGGTTATGTCATTAAAGACGAGCCTATCATAGTTTCCTGATTAGGTGTTGTGTCAATATTCAATTTTTAGCCACCGAAAGATGGCTTATTTGTGTTACCCTTTTATCCTCACTATCCGCTACTTCTTTGTTTCAAACTTAAACCTCCTAGTTAATATTTCTTATCATTAAAAAATGTAAAAGACTAAAAAAAAGAGACCACGTATAGCGTAGTCTCTTACATATTCATTCATGGTTAAACCTAGTCGAGATACACTGTACTGTCGCTTAGAAAACAATTACAGTCCTTCCCTGTTAAGAATATCCCATTCGTTATTTTGTTATTTTACTCCCCCGATTCGTTGGAAGACCGTTGCATTAAGTCTACATCTCTTTCATCAAATACAGGTTTTATTATAGTACTTTCTGATTATATTTCAACTATGATTTTAACTCTGATTTCTTCGCATGATTTGATAACCTTCTTCCCTTAACCACTTTACCTGTGTTTTGTAATCCGGAAGAATTTTCTCCACTTCGCTCCAGAAAGCTTTGGAATGATTCATCTGCTTTCTGTGGCAAAGTTCATGAACCACCACATAGTCAATGGCTTCCTGCGTGGTCAGCATGAGTAGACAATTGAAATTTAAATTGCCCCTACTGCTGCAGCTTCCCCATCTGGTTTTCTGATTTCGGATGGTGATTCTGCCGTAATTGACGCCGACCAACTTTGAGAAATATTCCACCCTCTTTGGGATATATGCTAAGGCTTTATCTGCAAGCGCTTTAATCTCTTCTTTTGTCAAAGGTTCCGGGGCCGAAGCCTCGTAGGCTTCCTGCTGCTTTTTCATTTCCTCTAAATGCTTTAAAATCCAGCCCTCTTTTTCTTTCAGAATCTTTTGGATGTCCCGTTTCGTCGCCCGACGCGGCACTCGCATGGTCACTGTCAAATCAGCATTTATTTGGATTGCCACAGTCTTTCTATTAGATTTGATTACTTGAACTTCCACTACAAACCTCTTTAGAATGAACTTTCTCTCGCTCGTAACTGTCCTACAACACTTTCCACACGTCTGATTGCTTCATCCACCTGTTCACGCGCTTCATTAATTCGATCCTGAACAAGCCAATCTACGAGTAGACCATCAAAAAACCAATCTGCAAAGTTGAGAAAATCATGCGTGTCTATATTTAGATTCAACGACATATTGATATCTCTTAATTCCTTACTAAAGGAATTCAAATCATATTTAGCCCGCTCCAAATATTCCTGTGCGTTATCCATCTTATCGTGCTTAATGAAGGTTGATATGAGTCCGCCTCCAAGCATATCAAAAATGCCCCAGTTTTTGGCGCTGGATAATTCTTTTTGCGCAGCTCTTAAACTGGATAATGCCCTTTCTCCTGCCTGAATTGCTTCTTGCGTTTCTTTGTGAATATCGTATTCCATAGTCTACTCCCTTATAATCAATCGTACTTTGTCTGCTTTTTGTAAATTAAGTATATGACTCCGTATAGATAGTTTCAAACATTTTTCATGTATGTTCTTTTTTTCTCTAAACTATAGTCGCAGCAAAGCTCATACAAAGGCGTATGTTTATGTTTTATGCGATTTTCCAGCTGACCGCCTGTTTTCTGCCGCTTACGAAGTTTTTATAAATTCCCTCCTGCTTCATAAGCTCCTCATGCTTGCCCTGCTGCACAATCTTTCCTTTATCAATGACTACAATCTGGTCCGCATGTCTGACTGTCTTTAGTCTGTGCGCAATCATGATAATCGTCTTTTCCTTTGTCAGATTCTCTACTGCAAGGGTCAATTCCTTTTCGTTCTCCGGATCCACATTTGCTGTGGCCTCGTCCAAAATGATGATTGGCGCATCCTTCATAATGGCTCTTGCAATTGCGATTCTTTGCTTTTCGCCTCCGGAAAGCGTAGCACCTCCCTCTCCGACGACGGTCTCATATCCATCCGGAAGTCCCATAATAAACTCGTGACAACATGCTTTCTTGGCTGCCGCTATGACATCATCCATAGAAGCCTCCGGTCTTCCGAAGCGGATGTTGTTTGCGATGGTATCCTCGAAGAGATACACTCTCTGAAATACGAAGCTGAAATTTTCCATCAATGAATCAAAACTATAATCCCGCACATCCCTTCCTCCGAGGGTAACCTGACCGGACTTTACGTCCCAAAATCTGGCAATCAATGAGGTGATGGTGGTCTTACCGCCGCCGGATGGTCCAACGATGGCAGTTGTTGTCTTTTCTTTGATATCAAGTGTCACATCATCAATGATGGTCTTATTCTCATATGCAAAGCTGACATGTTCTAAATGGATATCTCTATTTTCAGGCTTGATATCCTCACCATTAATATCCATCTGTTCAATGGAAAGAATCTCGTTTACAAGGTCAACGCCTCTTCCGATAATCTTCAGCAAGGCCGTATAAACTCCTGCCTGATCCAGCGCTTCAAATATCATAAAGGCTCCTAAAAGCATCGTAATGGTGTAGGAAAGTTCCATCGTGCCATTCAGACAAAAATACACAGATGCACCTGCAATTACAACACCAATCAACTTACAAATCAGCATCTGCACACCAACAGCTGGGATTGCTGCGATTTCGGCCTTGATATCGACCTTTGTTTTTCGTTCGATTGCTTTAGATAATCTTGTGCTGTTTTGAGAAATAATATTATAGTTTCGGATTTCAGCGATTCCCTGGATAAACTCCAGTACCACACCGACCATGTCCTTGTCGGATTCAATTTTCTCTCCTGCTACTTTTTCTACACTGTGGTTTGTATATTTGTTAAATAAAAAGAAGATGAGGATTCCAATCAGCGAAATCAATCCAATTCTCACATCAAAGAAAAGCATTCCAACTCCAATAACAACCGTTGTAATACTTCCCTGAAGTACCATCATGACTGCTCTTGTTGCGATATCGCCTGTCTGCTCAAGTGTGTTTGTCGTAACAGATGTGATATGTCCGAGGCTTGTATCATTGAAATATCCCATCGGTAGATATCTCAAATGTTCCCCAATCTCAATGCGCTTCCCGGCACAGGTATTGTATCCGGCTTCCGTCTGAAGCATTTGGGAAAATCTGTTAATCACCATCTTTCCAATCGTACTGATTAGCATACATCCCAAGACCAAAATAAAGGTATTTGTGGTAATTTCCCGGTTTATGACTGCACTGATAGCGAAGAAAGCGGCCAGAATCTTTAATACTCCAAACATCGCCTCCAGCACGCCCAGCGCCACTGACTTATAGAATTTTGCCCGGTCTTTTGGACTGCAAAAATCAAAAAATTTGCGAAGCATTCTAAGCATTTGCGGCCTCCTTTCTCTCCTCCATCACATCTTTCGATTCTGAAATATCATCCTTTACCATCGTGTGTGCTTCCCACATTTTTCTGTAAAGAATACAATTCTGTAAAAGCATTGCATGATTTCCTGTTGCTTCTATCTTTCCATCGTTGACCACGAATATTCGGTCTGCATCCTGAATGGTGGAAAGTCTATGTGCAATGACAATCAAGGTCTTGCCCTGCACAAGTTTAGCCACGCTTGACTGAACCAGGGCTTCATTTTCCGGATCTGTATAGGCTGTTGCTTCATCAAGAATTACAACCGGAGCATCCTTTAGCATCGCTCTTGCGATGCAGATTCGCTGTCGCTCGCCGCCCGACAAGTGACCGCCTGCTCCTCCGACAATGGTATCGTAACCGTTTTCTAACCCTAAGATAAACTCATGACAGCCCGATGCCTTCGCTGCGCGAATGACATCCTCGTCTGTGGCTCCGGCCTTACCCAGTCTGATGTTTTCCATAACTGTCATATCAAACAGATAATTATCCTGCGCCACATAAGCAATCTGGCTTGCATAAAAGTCCAGTGGCAATTCTTTGATATCCACTCCTCCATATGTAATGCTTCCCTCATCCACATCCCACAGGGAATCAATAAGCCTTGCAATCGTGCTCTTTCCTGATCCGGATGGTCCTACGAAAGCATTGACTTCCCCTTGTCGGATTTCCAGATTAATGCCGTGCAAAATTTCTTTGTCCTTATAAGAGAATCTCACATCCTTCATCACAATGTCCGAACCCACCGGTTCCTTTTTGATTTCTGTCGGTCTGATCATGTCTTTTCTCTCGATGATTTCTGTGACTTCGCCGAAAATTGTCTTCATCTTCAAGATGTCATCCATATACGAGAATGCCTGCACAAGCGGTGAGATTAATCCTGCTGAAAGGATAATGCAAGTAATAAAATTTTCCCTCGATAAGCTGCCACTTCTTACTAAAAGAAGGCCCACCGGAAGCACGCCCAGAAACGTTGCCGGCATAAAGGAGAGACTTCCTGCCTGCCACCAGATGCATTTTCTCATCCAATTGATAAAGCAATCCGCACCCTCTCTTGCTGCATTTACAAATTTCTCATAGGAGCTTCCTGTTTTACCAAATGCTTTTATGACTTCAATTCCATTGATATATTCAACTGCTGTATCATTAAGATACTTCGTCTTTTGTACAGTCACTTCAAACTCTCCCTGACTTTTGACCATCATAACTGCTACAAAACACAACCCGATTATCGCAGGGATAAAATTTGATAATCCCACTCTCCAATCAAGCGTGAGAAGATATATGAACATTACAATTGGTAATAGAATGTTCGAAGTAAACTCCGGAACGATATGTGCCAATGTTGTTTCCATGGAATCCACTCGCTCAACGATGATATTCTTATAGCTACCGCTATTATCATCTAATACTGCGCCCAGCGGAATGGTAGATAGCTTCTTGCAAAGCTGTTTTCTGATGCCACCAAGTACATTGAAGGTGGCCACATGTGATAATGTGGTGGAAATAGAATGAAATGTGACGCGGATAGTCCAGCATACCCCCATCAAAATCACTGCCTTCAGATAATACTGTTCATCCTTGTTCCCCGCCAGCAATTTGCCAACCATATCCGCGATGATCAGATATGGGATGAATGATGCCGCCACCCCAAGTATCGCCAGCAATACACTGCCTAAATAAAACTGTTTTTTTCTCCCGGCAAATTCCAATACCCAGGAGAATGTGCTTCTTTTTTTCATTTGTTCCTCCTTTTAAAACCCAAGAAATTTCCTCCAACCTTCTACAAAAAAGGTCTCGATGGTGTCGGCATAATGAAGTGCCTCCTCATAAGAGAAGTCATGGTCTACCATCTCTAGCATTGCCGAATACTGCGCACTCAAAAGCAGGTGCATTTCTTTTTCATCCACATGATTGATTTGCATCCCTTGTGCTTCCAGCTCCCCAGCAAACTTAAGCGTAGCCGTCTGAACTTTCGTCACCACCTCATGCAGAAAATTCTCATATTTTGTGCCTTTGCTTTTAAAGAACAACAACTTTTGTGCACTATAATTTTGATAAATCATATCCACAATCAGTCTGGCTTGCTCCTTATCCTGCCACATGGCTTCAACTCCATACTCATGCGCAGTACCCGTCTGCCGGATTTCTTCCGTCCTGCATAGTGACTCCCACCCCTTTAATGCAGGCTCGACAATGGCATCAAAAATATCTTCTTTGCTGGCATAGTGGCGATATAAAGCTGTCGCTGTGATACCAACCTTTCCGGCAATTTTTCTCATGGATGCCTCTTGAAAACCTTTTTGCAGAAATTCTTCACCGGCTGCCTGTAATATCAATTCTTTTGTTTCTGTTGTCTTCATTCTCTCTCCCAGTTAACACTGTAAACCTGTTAGTCACGACTAACATTATAGTTAGACTATACTAACTTGTCAATAGCGCGAGTGCGCATCCATAGATGACGGATTTTGCTTCACAACCGCACCACATCCCTCTTCCCACACAAAATCGGGGCTCGCTGCGCAAAAATTGCCCAAGCAAGTGTTTCGCTTCTAAACCGAATTTTTCTCCGGGT
>SVFB01000104.1 GCA_015057085.1 Lachnospiraceae bacterium | reverse complement strand
TTTATTTAATAGGAAATTCCTCCGAATTTCCTATTAAACAAAAAACGCTCCGCTATGGATGCGCACTCGCGCGTAAGGTATATGTTGCATAAATGCAACCGCGCTCGGCGCGAGCATGTTGCGAGCAACATGCTTTTTTATTTTACTGTCTTGAATATAAGATAGAAGTAAAATATAATGTCATATAGAGTAATTTTGGAAGGAAATTTATTGCCGGTTTCATCATGACAGTAGTACTATTTTATATCATTTCTTTGTTCGTTTCGATGATTCTGCTCATGCAGATTGTAATCGTTTCGAAACATCGCAATAACATGCATTTTGTTTTTTTCTGCGTGTTGGCTTCAGTGAGCTTATTTGGATATCTGACCATCGCCAGGGCAAATACTTTATCCGTTGCAATTGTCGGGATGCAGTTGACTTATGTAGGCAGATGTTATCTTGAGTTTGTTGCACTCATGATTTTGTATTCATTCTGCAATTTAAAGCCAAGTAAATTGTTTTATATTCCGCTGGTATCTCTTTGCACCCTGACTTTGTTTTCTACATTTTGTATTGGTGAAAACAACTTGTTTATCAAGGACTTAAAGTTGTTGCAAACAAATGGATTTAGCTATGTGGAGTATCAAAATGGTCCGTTGATTTATGTGTTTTATGCGCAAGTTATTTTCTTATTTATCTTATTTGTGCTTGCATCGCTTTACGCAATCCGGAATAAGAATCGTGTGGCTTATTCAAACTGCTGGCGCGTGATCGGCTTGATGTCGATTGCGGTGGTTTCATTCTTGATTGATTGCTTTTTGGATGTGGAAGTGAAAGTATATCCTTTTTCATATATTTTAATGGAATTGCTTTTGGCTTTGATGGCGCGAACCATGCACCTTTATGATATAGACAGCAATATTGTAAATTATGTACTTCAGCAAAGAGATTACGGATATATCTTTGTAGATATGAAGAGGAATTATTTGGGCTCGAATTATGCAGCGCAGAAAATGCTTCCGCAACTAAAGACAATATCCATTGGAAGCTCATTTGCAAAACAATCTGTTACAGCTACAGATAAATTATCTGATTGGTTGGATGAATTTGATGATTTGATTTCAAAGGAGGAGAGCGTTCATCGTCTGACTGACAATACACGCACTTTTGGCTGCATTATTCGTCCGCTTATGATTGGTGAGAATAAAAAGCAATTCGGATATACAATCGTAATCTATGATGATTCGCAGCAACAGCGCTATATACATCTCTTAAATGATTATAATAGTGTGTTAGAAGAGAAGGTGCAGGAGAAGATTGAACATATCGAAGATATGCAAAATCGTATTGTAATCAGTATGGCCAATATCGTTGAGAATAGAGATTTCAGCACCGGAGATCATATTAAGCGTACCAGCAATACGGTTAAATTATTCGTGGAATATCTTGACCGCATGAAGCCGGAATTACATATTTCAGATACTTTTGCGGAAAATGTGTGGAGAGCTGCACCGATGCATGACTTAGGAAAGCTCTCTATTCGAGATTATATTCTTACCAAACCCGGGAAGTTTACTGCTGAAGAATATGATGAAATGAAAACACATTCTGAGAAGGGGGCTCAAATCGTAAAGCAGGTGCTTGAGGATATCGAGGAGCCGGAGTTTTTGGAAGTGGCAGTCAATATTGCGCATTATCATCACGAAAAGTGGGACGGCAGTGGCTATCCGGAAGGCCTAAAAGGAGAAGAGATACCTTTAGAAGCCAGAATTATGGCCTTGGCAGATGTATTTGATGCGCTTGTGAGCGAAAGATGTTATAAAGAGGCAATGGATTACGATTCTGCATTTCAGGTGATTCAAGATTCCCTGGGTACACATTTTGATCCGGTATTGGGAAAATGTTTTACGGAATGCAAGAATGAGCTGATTGAACTATATGAATTAGAAAATGCTTCAGCATAATGCACAAAAGAAAATGTTTATCACGTTAGAATAATCTGATTTTTGCTATTGATATCTCACAAGCGTTAGTATATACTAACAACTGTGCTATGAGAGGAGTGCAATTATGCCATTAACAATGAGTCAAGTAGGAGAGATCTTAGAAATCAGAAATGTTTCCGGTAAAGTGGAGATTAAGCGTCACTTAGAGGAAATGGGCTTTGTAAAAGGAACGAAGATTACTGTTGTTTCAGAAAATGCAGGGAATCTAATTGTAAATCTAAAAGGATCTCGTGTTGCAATCGGAAAAGATTTAGCCATGAAGATTGCAGTTTAAAACAAAATATCGAAAAATATGTATCAAAATCAACCGCGAAAGTGTGCTTTTGCGGTTGATTTTTTTTAATCTCAAAAAGAAAACGTAATTTTCCTATCGAAAAAGTATGATTTTTCAATATCTTGTAGAATCGAACCTTGCAGACCGCTAATCACAACAAAATATAGAGAAAAGCGTTGAAAACGAAAATTGGTACTAAATTACCAAAAAAATGTTGTTGACTTATTATGTAGGGTTAGTTATACTGTATCTAGGTTAGAGATGACTAACACGAGCAAAAAGGCTTGTGATAATCGCAAACCTATTGATTCTCTCTCAATAGAAATGGAGTAGTGATGTGCCAGGAAGTCTTGGAATTGGTTTGTAAAATGAATACGCAAAGCATCGGGCTTCAGATGGCACTTCAATGTGCTCCTGTGATTAAAGGAATCAAAATCTCGAATTTGTTTCATCTTCAGGAATGCGAAGAAAAGCATTTTAGAAATCTTTTGAAGAAGAGCCATTTGCATTTTTGTTATATGTCCAATAATAAAGGAAGAATTACATATTTGGTATTTCGTCAGAATGAATTGGAAGAATACTTAAATCAAAAGGAAGTTCGGGACTTTCTGAAAAGAGAAGGGTATCAATCATTTTCTTTAGGAAAGATTTTACGCAGATTTCGCGAACGATACGAGGCATATGTTTCCGGAGAAACGGATGTGTTTCCTCATGAAATCGGCCTTGTACTCGGATATCCGATAGATGATGTGATTGGCTTTATCGAACATAAAGGACAGGATTATTTGTACAGCGGATATTGGAAAGTTTACAGTCATGTGGACGAGAAGATTTCAATTTTTGAAAGCTATGAAAACGCGAAAGAAGAGATGATTCAATTAGTTGCAGCGAAAAATGATATTCGCTCAATTATTGAAATGTATAATCAATCGCAGCAATCTAAAGCTGCATGTTAGGAGGAATTTAAAAATGGCAAGTGTAGTTTATTGGTCACAATCAGGAAATACACAGGCAATGGCAGAAGCTGTTGCAAAAGGAGCAGGTGTATCAGCTACTTATGTAGGAGATGCTTCTGTAGATCAGTTAAAATCAGAAAAGGCCTTTGCTTTAGGATGCCCTGCAATGGGTGCTGAAGTATTAGAGGAAGGCGAAATGGAACCATTTGTTGCCGATTTGGAAGGCAGCGTTTCAGGAAAGACTATCGCTTTGTTTGGTTCATATGGATGGGGCGATGGTGAATGGATGCGCGATTGGGTTGAGCGTTTACAGAACGCCGGTGCTACAATCGTAAACGGAGAAGGTCTTATTTGTCAGGATGCTCCGGATGATAGCGTACTTGAAGAGTGCGAAGCACTTGGAAAGGCAATTGCAGCCATCTAATCATATTGGTAGAAACAGCATAAGCTGATTCTATATATAAAATCCCTTAGCAACTTACTCCTAGTGTAAGTCTGGCCAGCACCTCGAAAGAGTGTGCTGGCCCTCTCTCTTTATGTAGCTTTTACATACGTTTCATTGCAGTGGAAAGCATTAATTTAATTCGATTTAATTGGTTAACTTCTGATGCGCCCGGATCATAATCGATTGCGACAATGTTTGATTCCGGATGTTCTCTACGAATTTCTTTAATAACACCTTTACCTACAATATGATTTGGTAAACATCCAAATGGCTGTGCACAGATAATGTTTGGTGCACCCTGATTGATTAATTCTAGCATTTCACCGGTCAAAAACCAGCCTTCACCGGTTTGATTTCCAATGGATACAATATTTTTAGCCTGATCGGCAAGCTCATTGATATATGAAGTAGGATAGAAGTGCTTACTCTTTTCCAATTCCTCACGAGCTGCCTTTCTGAGCCATTCAAAGAATTTGATTAACGCATTATTTCTACGTTTGGATTTCTTTGATGCGCCCAAGTGATCGGTCTTAAAGTTTTGATTATAACAACTGTACAATAAGAAGTCTGTTAAATCAGGTACAACAGCCTCAGCGCCTTCTTTTTCAACTAATTCTGCCGCATAATTGTTTGCCGCCGGAAGAAATTTTACTAAGATTTCACCAACCAGACCAACGCGAGGCTTCTTTAAAGTTTCATCGATTGGAAGATTGTCAAAATCTCGAATGATTTCGCGGCACATTTGCTTGAACTTTCTATGCGAGAGAATCTTTGTATTGCTTACAAATTCGATGCAACGCTTTTTCCATTTCTCATGTAGTGCATTTGCAGAACCTTCCACTAATTCATACGGACGCATACGCAGGAGACAACGAAGGAAGATATCACCGAATTCAAGCGCATACAGACCGTGCTGTACAAGGCTGAAATTCAGCTTAAATCCAGGGTTTTTCTCCAGTCCTACCATGTTTAAGGAAATAACCGGAACATCCGGATAACCTGCTTTAATCAGCGCACGACGAATGAAATTAATGTAGTTTGTCGCACGGCAACCACCTCCGGTTTGGGAGATGAGAAGCGCTGTCTTTGACATATCATATTTGCCTGACAGAACCGCACTCATAAGTTGTCCAACTACAATCAGAGATGGGTAACAAGCATCATTATTTACATATTTTAGTCCGACATCGACACATTCTTTTGCCGGCACATCCGGAATTACAATATCATATCCGGCAGCGCAAAGGGCCGGTAAGATAATATCAAAATGAATTGGCGACATCTGAGGACAGATAATTGTATAATTCTTACGCATTTCTTCTGTGAAGACAACGCGTTCGTATTTTGAAGATACAAGGGTTCGCTTTTCGTTTTTCTTTTCTTTTACGCGCAAAGCGGCGATAAGAGAGCGGATACGAATACGTGCAGCACCTAAGTTATTGACCTCATCAATCTTTAAGCAAGTATAAATTTTGCCGGAATGTGTCAAAATATCTGCAACTGCGTCTGTAGTAACAGCATCTACGCCACAACCAAAGGAGTTTAATTGAATCATATCCAAATCATCTCTGGTCTTTACGTAATTGGCAGCGGAATACAATCTTGTATGGTACATCCATTGATCCACAACCATCAGCGGACGATCAAGATTTCCTAAATGAGAAATGGAATCCTCAGTGAGTACACACATACCATAGGAATTGATCATATCAGGGATACCGTGATTGATTTCCGGATCCACATGATATGGGCGGCCGGCGAGCACGATGCCATGACGACCTGTTTCTTCCATATATTTCAGGACTTCTTCGCCCTTCTTTTGCATCTCGAGTCTGACCATTGCCAGCTCTTTCCAGGCTTCTGAAACTGCATCACGTACTTCGGATTCCGAAATATGAAATTCCTTGTCGAAGCATTTTACCAATTCGTTTGAAAGCACATCTTCATTTGTGAATGCAACGAATGGATTGATGAAACGAACCTGTCCGGAAGTGATTTCATCCACGTTATTTTTTATATTTTCCGAATAAGATGTGACAATCGGACAGTTGTAGTGATTGCCGGCATCCGGGAATTCATTTCGCTCATAAGGAACAGCAGGATAGAAGATAAAATCCACATCATGTTGAATCAACCAGGCGATATGTCCATGCGCAAGTTTTGCAGGATAACATTCGGACTCACTTGGAATTGATTCGATTCCCATTTCATAAATCTTTCTGGTGGATTGAGGCGATAATTCCACGCGGAATTTTAATTTCTTAAACAAAACAGCCCAGAATGGGTAGTTTTCGTACATGTTTAATACACGCGGAATACCGACGGTACCACGAGAAGCCTGTTCCACAGGTAATGGTTCGTAATCAAAAATACGCTTATTTTTATAATCAAATAAGTTTGGAATGTTTTCTTTATTCTTTTGCTTTCCGAGTCCGCGCTCACAGCGGTTACCGGTGATATACTGACGGTTGTCGGAGAACTTGTTAATGGTTAACAGACAGTGATTGGTACATCCCTGGCATCTTGTTAACTTTGTGGTATAAGTTAACTGATTGATTTGCTCAATGGAGAGCATAGTGGTCTTTGGATCATCTTCATAGCGTTCCTTCGCAATCAGTGCTGCGCCAAATGCGCCCATGATTCCGGCAATATCAGGTCTGGTAGCATGTACGCCAGCAATTTTTTCAAAGCTTCGCAGTACAGCATCGTTATAGAAGGTTCCTCCTTGTACAACGATGTTTTCACCTAATTCTTTTGCATCGGAAAGCTTGATTACCTTAAATAACGCATTTTTAATAACAGAATAAGCAAGTCCGGAAGAAATATCAGCAACGGATGCACCTTCCTTTTGTGCCTGCTTTACTTTTGAGTTCATAAATACAGTACATCTGGTTCCTAAATCAATCGGATGTTGTGCAAATAATGCCTCTTTGGCAAAATCCTGAACTGTGAAATTTAAAGATTTCGCAAAGGTCTCAATAAAGGAGCCACAACCGGAAGAACATGCCTCATTTAACTGAACAGAATCAACCGTTTGATTCTTGATTTTGATGCATTTCATATCCTGTCCGCCGATATCAAGAATACAATCAACCTTTGGATCAAAGAATGCTGCTGCATAATAGTGAGCAACAGTTTCTACTTCGCCCTCATCAAGCAATAAGGCTGCCTTTAATAAAGCTTCGCCGTATCCGGTGGAGCAGGAGTGTACAATATGTGCATTTTCAGGAAGCAATGAATAGATTTCCTGAATGGATTTGATTGCTGTAGCAAGCGGACTACCGTTGTTATTGGAATAGAAAGAGTATAAAAGCTTTCCTTCTTCTGAAACTAAAGCGATTTTTGTGGTGGTAGATCCGGCATCGATTCCAAGATAGCAATTGCCTTCGTAAGTTGAAAGCTCAGCTGTCTCAACATGATTATTGCCATGACGCTCTGTAAATTCATCATATTCAGCCTGGTCTTTGAACAGAGGCTCCATGCGGGCAACCTCGAATTCCATCTTGATTCCATGGCTTAATCGATCAACAAGAGAAGAAAGTGTGGTAACAGATTCTTCTTTATAATTTAAAGCGGAACCAATTGCAGCAAACAAATGAGAATTATTAGGAGTGATTGCATGATCGTCATCTAAATTAAGAGTGCGAATAAAAGCAGCTTTTAATTCAGAAAGGAAATGCAACGGACCTCCGAGAAATGCAACATGTCCGCGGATCGGTTTACCACAGGCCAAACCGGAAATGGTTTGATTTACAACTGCCTGGAAGATGGAAGCGGAGAGGTCTTCTCTGGTTGCACCTTCATTAATCAAAGGTTGAATATCTGTCTTTGCAAATACACCGCATCGCGCTGCAATCGGATAAATTGCCTGATATTTCTTTGCATATTCATTTAATCCCGGCGCATCAGTCTGGATTAAGGCTGCCATTTGGTCAATGAAAGAACCTGTACCTCCGGCACAGATTCCGTTCATACGCTGTTCCACATTTCCATTTTCGAAATATATGATTTTCGCATCTTCGCCGCCTAATTCAATTGCAACATCAGTCTGTGGGGCATAATGCTGTAATGCTGTGGAAACCGCAATTACTTCCTGCACAAATGGAACTTCTAAGTGATTTGCAAGTGTCAAACCGCCGGAACCTGTAATCATTGCTGATACATCGCAATCGCCGCATTTGGACATAGCATCTGCTAAAAGAGCGGAAAGTGTCTCCTGAATATTTGCGTAATGTCTTTTATAATCGGAAAATAAAAGTTCGTCATGGGCATCAAGAAGTGCAACTTTTACAGTTGTGGATCCGATGTCAATTCCAAGCTTAAATAAATTTTCCTTTGCCATTTTACTAACCTCCAAACCCCTGATTTTAAAGGAAAAATCGGGGCAAAAAACTCGATTGGCGCAGATTCGCGCAACTTTCTTTATTATAAGGCTTAAAATAGGAAAAAACAATAATCCAAATATAAAGATTCTCTAAAGAAAAATGATACAGATTGACATTTTTTCACAAAATAAATATATTAATTGGGTAGCGAATCAGACAATATAGATTAAAGGAACGACTTTATGAATTGGTTAGATAAATTAGAGCGTAAGTTCCCACGTTTCGGGATTCCAAATATCACATTATATCTGGTTGCATGTAATGCAATCGGCTTTATTATTTCGAATATTTCAGACATTTTTGCAGCTTATACAAGCTTTGATGTCTATCATATTTTGCATGGTCAGATATGGCGTTTGGTAACCTGGATTTTCACACCTTCATCTGGAAATACGCTTAGTATGATTATCTTTTTGCTTTGTGCAATCGGATGGGGAAGAAGTCTTGAAATGATGCAAGGCACCTTTAGAACAACGGTATTTATCGTTGGAGGTGTTGTAATCAGCGATATTTTAGCTTTTGTATATTATTTTATTTCCGGTTTTATCCTTCAGGCAAATGGCCTTGGCGGAAGTTCATCACTTGGAAATGCAAGCTTTGGATTATCTCCATATTTGACTTCGTATTATATTATCTTAACGATTTTGATGGAGATGGCGCTTATATTCCCGGATGGGGAGGTGCGTCTTTGGTTTATCCTTCCGCTTAGAATGAGATGGATTTTCTGGATTACATTGGCAGAATTGGCCTATGAAATCTTCTATGTTGCGAGAGCCGTTTGGGGTTTACGTATCCTATATAACAATTTGGTCATTGTCTTGTTGATTGGTGCATATGTGGCGGAAATTATTTTCGCACTGCTTAATCTTTTGATATTCTATCTGGCATCAAAGAATCGTTTGACGCACAGACAAAAGCAGCGTCGCAGAGAATTTCAGCAGCAATTTCGTCAGGCAGAACCAAGACCTGGCAGTGGCATTGCGAGACACAAATGTGCAATATGCGGGCGCACGGAATTAACCAATCCGGAATTGGATTTCCGTTACTGTTCAAAATGTAAAGGCGGCTATGAGTATTGCAATGAGCATTTGTTTACTCACCAACATCGTTAAAGGTTAGAAAATACAGTGGAGAAAACAAACTGAAGTTTTCTCTGCTGTTTTTTTTGTTCGAGGAATCGAACATTTGAATTCATTGACACAACTACAAATAGAAATTATAATTTTAATAGTATGCGGTGATGTAAAGACCGCTTGAGAAAAGGAGAAATACAGATTATGGAAAACGAAGTGGTCTCAAAGAATTTTATAGAGAACATCATCGAAAAAGATATAGCGGAAGGACGTTGTGAGAAGGTTATTACCAGATTTCCACCTGAACCGAACGGATACTTGCATATTGGTCATGCCAAAAGCATTCTTTTGAATTATGGACTTTCGCAGAAATATAACGGTAATTTTCATTTCCGTTTTGATGATACCAATCCGACCAAGGAGAGAACAGAATTTGTCGAATCAATCAAAGCTGATGTTAAGTGGCTTGGCGCTGATTGGGGCGATGATTTATTCTTTGCTTCGGATTATTTTGATAAAATGTATGAATGTGCGATTAAATTAATTAAGGATCAAAAGGCTTATGTGTCTGATTTGACCGCAGAAGAGATTCGCGAATACAGAGGAACCTTAACAGAACCGGGAAAAGAAGACCCTTATGCATCTCGTACTGTAGAAGAAAATCTAAAATTATTTGAAGAGATGAAAAACGGCGTATACGAAGATGGCTCAAAAGTGCTTCGTGCCCGCATCGATATGTCTTCATCCAATATTAATATGAGAGATCCGATTTTGTATCGTGTTGCTCATATGACACATCATAATACCGGAGATAAGTGGTGCATTTATCCGATGTATGATTTCGCTCATCCGATTGAGGATGCAGTAGAAGGTATTACACATTCTATCTGTACATTGGAATTCGAGGACCACAGACCATTATATGACTGGGTTGTAATCAATTGCGGATTCAAGAATTCTCCTGAAGAGGCACCAAAGCAGATTGAGTTTGCAAAACTTTATTTGACAAATGTTGTAACAGGTAAGCGTTATATCAAGAAATTGGTAGAGGATGGAATTGTAGACGGATGGGATGATCCACGTTTGGTTAGCATTGCTGCATTGCGTCGACGCGGTTATACACCGGAAGCAATTCGCAATTTCGTAGAACTTGTGGGTGTATCAAAGGCAAATAGTTCTGCAGATTTTGCAATGCTTGAATATTGCATTCGTGAAGATTTGAAGATGAAAGCACCTCGTATGATGGCAGTTACAAGACCTCTTAAGGTTGTGATTGATAACTTCCCGGAGGGCGAGGTTGAATATGTTGAAGTCGACAACAATTTAGAGAATCCGGAGCTTGGAAAGCGTAAAGTGCCTTTCACCAGAGAAATATATATTGAGCAGGATGACTTTATGGAAGAACCTCCAAAGAAGTATTTCCGCATGTTCCCTGGAAATGAAGTTCGTTTGATGAATGCTTATTTTGTTAAATGTGAAAGCTTCGAAAAGGACGAAAACGGAAATATTACAGTTGTTCATTGTACTTATGATCCGGCATCTAAAGGCGGAAACAGCCCGGATGGTCGCAAAGTAAAGGGAACCATTCATTGGGTTTCAGCAGAATACGGCAAGAAAGTAACGGTTCGTTTATATGAGAATTTAGTAGACGAAGAAAAGGGTGTTTACAATCCTGAAGATGGAAGCGTCAATGTGAATCCAAATTCACTTACCGTATTAGAAGATGCTTATGTGGAACCTGCACTACTTGATGTAAAGCCATTTGACAGATTCCAGTTTGTCAGAAATGGATTTTTCTGTGTGGATTGCAAGGATTCAACAGAAAATGCACCGGTATTTAATAGAATTGTATCCTTGAAGAGTTCATTTAAACTTCCTAAGGCATAAAAAAAGAAAAGGAAAGGCAATGAAATGAGTGACAATTTATTATCAGGATTAGAAAAATTAGGACTTGATGTATCCGGAATGGATAACCTCTTCGGCGAAGAAAAGAAGGTCGAGAAAAAAGAAGAAAAGGTTGAGGTTCCTGTAGACAATACTCCAAAGGAAACAGAGTTTTTATTGGAAAAGTCCATTCGTTGTCCAATGTGTGAAAAGGTATTTAAGACCATTAATATCAAGAGCGCAAGAGCCAGAAGACTTGGCGCAGATCCGGATTTGCGTCCGCGCTATGAATATGTGGATCCGACCAAATATGATGTGGATTCTTGTCCATTCTGCGGATATACCGCAATTGGCAGATTTTTCCCGGGAGAGAATTTGACAAGCATTCAGCGTAAGGCTTTAGAGGAAGGTGTTTGTGATAAACTCAGAAAGTATATCAATGAAGCACCGCCGCTTCCGGAGACTTATACATATGATGAAGCAATTGAACGTTATAAACTTGCTTTGTATAATGCAATGGTCAAGAATGCAAAGACAAGTGAAAAGGCATACACCTGCCTTAAGATTTCTTGGTTGATGCGCGGAAAAGTGGAAGAGTTAGAGGCTGCAGAACAAAAGGATGAAGCATTGATTGCTTCCACGAAGGAAGAAGAATCAAAATTCTATCAGCAGGCATATGATGGAATGACAAAGGCATTAAGCTCTGAAAACACTCCGATTTGCGGAATGGACCAGTCTACTGTGGAATATTTACTTGCACAGATGGCTTTCAAATTAAAGAGATATACCGAAAGCTCCAGACTTGTTTCAAATATCTTAGTTTCACAGGCTGCCGGTAATAATGTTAAGAATAAGGCCAGAGATTTAAAAGATGAACTGGTTGCTGCAATTAAAGCAGGTAAATAATCAAATAATCAATCAAATAACATAAAACCCATGGGAAGTTGCTTCCCATGGGTTTTTGAATTCAAACAAATTATTTTTTTTTACAAATTATTTTTTCAAATCCTTGCTGTTCTGGAGCATCATTGCACGAACCTTTAATGGAAGACCGAACAATGTGATGAATCCGTCTGCATCATGATGATCATACTGATCACCGGTTGTAAATGAAGCAAGAGAATCACTGTAAAGAGAATATGGAGAAGTGGTTCCGGCTTTGATAATATTTCCTTTATAAAGCTTGAACTTTACTTCACCTGTTACATATTCCTGAGTAGATTCAACGAATGCCTGCAATGCTTCACGAAGAGGAGTGAACCACTTACCTTCGTATACAACCTGAGCAAGCTTATTTCCAACTTCTTTCTTCATTTCCATTGTTGCACGGTCAAGGCATAATTCTTCCAGCTGATTATGTGCTTCCATCAAAATTGTTCCGCCAGGAGTCTCATAAACACCACGGCTCTTCATTCCGACAACGCGGTTCTCAACGATATCGATGATTCCGATTCCGTGTTTTCCTCCAAGTCTGTTTAATTCCTTGATAATATCGGAAACCTTCATTTCTTTACCATTTACTGACTTCGGAACACCTTTTTCGAAGGTCATGGTTACATATTCCGGTTCATCCGGTGCTTTTTCCGGACTAACGGAAAGTACAAGTAAGTGATCATAATTTGGCTCGAGTGAAGGATCTTCCAATTCAAGTCCTTCATGAGAAATATGCCATAAGTTACGATCGCGGCTGTAGCTTGAATCGGTAGAGAATGGAAGATCGATTCCATGCTTGCGGCAATATTCGATTTCTGCTTCGCGGGAATCCATATTCCAGTTGTCCTGACGCCATGGAGCGATGACTTTGATATCAGGAGCAAGAGCTTTGATTCCTAATTCGAAACGAATCTGATCATTTCCTTTTCCGGTAGCACCGTGGCAAATTGCAACAGCGCCTTCCTTGCGAGCAATTTCCACAAGTTTCTTCGCAATTCCCGGACGAGCCATAGAAGTACCAAGAAGATATTTGTTCTCATATACGGCACCGGCCTGTACGCATGGCACAATATAATCATCACAGAATTCGTCTACAATATCTTCAATATATAATTTAGAAGCACCTGAGTATTTTGCTCTTTCCTCAAGTCCATCCAATTCTTCTCCCTGTCCGCAGTCCACGCAGCAGCAAATTACATCGTAATCATAAGTTTCCTTTAACCACGGAATGATAGCGGTGGTATCCAAACCGCCCGAATAAGCTAAAACGACCTTTTCCTTCATAATATAATATCCTTTCTTTCATTTGGTAAAGCATTAATACTGCAATTACTATACAACATCAGATTTGTTCATGCAAGTGGAAAAATATACATGTTGCCTGCATATTAACGCAAATTTTTGTGTAAAATGCAACTTTACTTAAATAAAGTGATATACTATCATATGTTAAGAACGAAAAATTTCATGAAAAATAAAGGAGACGACATGATAAAAGTTGGAATTATCGGTGCGACCGGTTATGCCGGAGCAGAATTGGTTCGTATCTTATTAAATCATCCGGAAGCAGAAATCGTATGGTATGGATCTAAAAGTTATATTGATCAAAACTATGCGGATATATATAGAAACTTTTTCGAGTTGGTTGATGCAGACTGCTTAGGCGATAATATGGAAGAGCTTGCGCAGAAGGTAGATGTGATTTTTACTGCAACACCGCAGGGATTTTTGGCCGGCGTATTAACAGAAGAAATCTTAAAGAATACCAAGATTGTAGATCTCTCTGCAGATTATCGTATTAAAGATGTTGCTACATATGAGAAGTGGTACGGAATCACTCATAAGAGTCCGCAGTTTATCGAAGAAGCGGTATATGGCCTCTGCGAGATTAATCGCGGTTTGATTCATGAAAATACGAGATTGATTGCCAATCCGGGCTGTTATACAACCTGTTCGATTTTGACAGCTTATCCTTTGGTAAAAGAAGGATTAATTGATCCTGACACTTTAATTGTAGATGCAAAGAGCGGAACCTCCGGTGCTGGAAGAGGCGCGAAAACACCAAATCTGTTTTGTGAAGTCAACGAAAGCATCAAGGCTTATGGTGTAACCAATCACAGACATACTCCGGAAATCGAAGAACAGCTTGGCTATGCGGCTGGAAAAGAGATTCGAATTAACTTTACACCGCATCTTGTTCCGATGAATCGTGGTATTTTAGCAACGGAATATGCGACCTTAACTAAAAAGGTTACATATGATGAAGTAAAAGCGGTATATGACAAATATTATGCAAATGAGAAGTTTGTTCGTGTATTGCCAAAGGGCGTTTGCCCTGAAACCAAATGGGTAGAAGGCAGCAATTATGTGGATGTAAACTTTGTGATTGATGAGAGAACCAATCGTATTGTCATGATGGGTGCATTGGATAATTTGGTAAAAGGTGCGGCAGGACAAGCGGTGCAGAATATGAATTTGTTATTTGGACTTGCGGAAGATACTGGCTTAAAGCTTGTGCCATGCTTCCCTTAATCGTTAGAGAAAGAGATATATATGAGTAAGGAAATTGCTTATCAACTCCGTGTGATGACGGAGGCTGATTATAAGGAAGTTTATCAATTGTGGATGGGAATTCACGGTTTTGGAATTCGCTCCATTGATGATTCAGAAGAAGGCGTTTCTCGTTTTTTGAAACGCAATCCAGGCACTAGTGTGGTGGCAATTGTGGAGAATCATGTTGTAGGCGCGATTCTATGCGGTCATGATGGCAGAAGAGGTTGTATGTATCACGTATGTGTGCATGAGGATTATCGCAAGCATGGAATCGGAAAAGCAATGGCAGTCTTTTGTATGAAAGCATTGCAGGAAGAGGGCATCAATAAAGTCAGTCTGATTGCATTTAAATCAAATGAACTTGGAAATCGATTTTGGAAAGATGCGGGATGGACATTCCGCGAGGATCTTAATTATTACGATTTCACATTAAACGAAGCCAATATTACAAAATTTAATTCATAACGAGGAAAGACAAATGAAAGAGCAGGAAAACAGCATTCAGGAACAGGCAATGGCAAAAGCGCAGGTGCTAATCGAAGCATTGCCTTATATTCAGAGATTCAATCGCAAAATCATAGTTGTTAAATATGGCGGTTCAGCCATGGTAGACGAAAACTTAAAAAAGCAGGTCATCGAGGATTGTACACTTTTGAAACTGGTTGGATTTAAGCCGATTATCGTGCACGGCGGAGGAAAGGAAATCAGCAAGTGGGTTGGTAAAGTAGGAATGAAACCTGAATTTATCAACGGTTTGCGCAAAACTGACGAAGCAACCATGGAAGTTGCTGAAATGGTATTAAATAAGGTCAATAAATCCCTGGTAAAATTGGTACAGGAGCTTGGGGTCAATGCCATCGGCATCAGCGGAAAAGATGGCGGACTTTTGAAAGTTGAAAAGAAGTATTCCAACGGTCAGGATATCGGATTCGTAGGAGAAATCACAGAGGTAAATCCTCAGATTTTATACGATTTGCTGGAAAAGGATTTTCTTCCGATTGTTTGCCCGATTGGTATGGATGAAAATTTCCTGACTTATAATATCAACGCAGATGATGCAGCTTGTGCGATTGCACGTGCAGTCAATGCAGAAAAACTTGCTTTTTTAACTGATATCGCAGGTGTATATAAGGATTTTGAAGATCCGAATTCTCTGATTTCAGAATTGACTTCCTCTGAAGCTAGAGCATTGATTGAAGAAGGATATATTGGAGGCGGCATGCTTCCGAAACTTTCAAATTGTATTGATGCAATTGATAATGGTGTTTCCCGTGTTCATATCTTAGACGGTAGAATTGCACATTGTCTTCTTTTGGAAATCTTTACAAATAAAGGAATCGGAACAGCGATCTTAGGAGATAAGGAGGATCGTTTTTATCATGAATAAACAAGAATATATTAACCAGGCAGAAAATGCTTTACTTCATACCTATAATCGCTTTTCATTTGTGATCGATCATGGTGAGGATGTCTATCTGTTTGATACGGATGGCAAGAAATATCTTGATTTTGCTGCCGGAATTGCGGTGAATTCCCTTGGATACAGCGATGATTATCATAAACGTGCAATCCAAAATCAGGTGGAGAAAGTAATGCATGTGTCCAATTTGTATTACAATACCCCGATTGCAGAGGCGGCTGAAAAACTCTTAAAAGTATCCCAAATGGACCGCGTATTCTTCACAAATAGTGGAGCAGAAGCAATTGAAGGTGCGCTTAAGACCGCAAAAAAATATGCCTATACCAAGACCGGACATGCAAACCACGAAATCATTGCAATGGAGCATTCTTTCCATGGTCGAAGCATCGGCGCTTTGTCTGTGACCGGAAATGCACATTATCGTGAGCCGTTTGAACCACTGATGGGCGGCGTTCGTTTTGCTAGGTTTAATGATTTTGAAAGTGTAAAAGCCCAGGTAAATGAAAACACTTGTGCCATCATTTTGGAAACAGTTCAGGGTGAGGGCGGTATTTTTCCGGCCGATACGGAATTTTTAAAATCCGTTCGTGCATTATGCGATGAAAAGGATATTCTTTTGATTTTAGATGAGATACAATGTGGAATGGGACGAACAGGTTCTATGTTTGCTTGGCAGGGATATGGTGTGAAACCGGATATTATGACAAGCGCAAAAGCGCTTGGTTGCGGAGTTCCGGTGGGCGCCTTTTTGATGACAGAAAAGGTTGCACAATCATCACTTGTACCGGGGGATCATGGTACGACTTATGGCGGAAATCCGCTTGTTGGAGCAGCTGTTTCTGCAGTGCTTGATCGATATGATGAATTATCATTATGCGAACATGTGCAGCAAATTGCTCCTTATTTGGATGAAAAACTAAATGCCCTGGTTCAAAAATATGATTGTCTGACAGAAGTCAGAGGCGTGGGTCTTATCAAAGGACTGGTTTGCACGTTACCGGTGGGCCAGGTTGCGGCAAAGGCATTGGAAAATGGTTTGATTATCATCACTGCCGGAAGTGATGTCCTTCGTATGGTACCACCACTTATCATCAAGAAAGAACATATAGATGAAATGGTCGAAAAGCTTGAGCAGACACTCTCAACTTTTTAGAAATATCTATGAAAATAACTTGTAATATTCTCGAAAACAACTTAAAATATTTATGAGCATTGAACCTCCTTCCCATTTTGGGAAGGAGTATTTTATGAAATTTAAATCGACAGTCACATTAGTGGCTGCTTTTTCGTTATGTGTTTGTATGGCTGGTTGCGGACGTCATAGTACGGTCGTAATCGAAAATTCACAGATTCCTGATGTTGTCGCAGAAGGCGAGTTGGTCACGACGGAAGCCGGCTTTGAGGCGACAGATACAGAGGTCTTTGTTTATATCTGCGGTGCAGTGGAAGTTCCGGGTGTATATAGTATGTCAAATGAGGCCAGGGTATGCGATTTGATCGAAGTCGCAGGTGGCTTTACAGAAGATGCAAAGACAGATTATTATAATCAGGCGGAGCTTTTATATGATGGTGAGAAGATTTATATTCCAACAGAGGAGGAATATAATGAATTATATGAATCTTTGAATCCGGATGCTTCGCAGGAATCCGCGGATAGAGGAATCTCTTCGGATGGCAAAATCAATATCAATTATGCCGATGCGACACAGCTGCAGCAAATCCCCGGAGTTGGCGAATCGAAAGCAGCTGCAATCATTGAATATCGCAATACAAATGGCGCTTTTTCTGCAATTGAGGACATTACAAGTGTCAGCGGAATCGGAGAGGCAACTTTTGAGAATATGAAAGATTATATTACGGTAAGTTAGAGGAAAGGTGAGTATGGCAAAGAAGGTTCTGGTCGTAGATGATGAAAAGTTAATTGTAAAAGGAATTCGTTTCAGCCTTGAGCAAGACGGATACGAGGTTGATTGCGCCTATGATGGAGAGGAAGCACTTTCCATGGCACAGCAAAACACCTATGACATGATTCTTTTGGATATCATGCTTCCAAAGATGGACGGATATGAAGTATGTCAGGCAATTCGCGAGTTCTCTGATATGCCGATTATTATGCTGACGGCAAAAGGCGATGATATGGACAAAATCCTTGGATTGGACTATGGTGCAGACGATTATATCACCAAGCCGTTTAATATTTTGGAAGTAAAGGCCAGAATCAAGGCCATCATGAGAAGGACAACCCCTGCGAGCGTACCGGTTCAAGAGGATCCGGCAGTTCTGGTAAAAGGCGACTTGCGTTTGGATTGTGACAGTAGAAGACTCTTTATTTTAGGCGAAGAAATTAATTTAACTGCAAGAGAGTTCGAAATTTTAGAACTGCTTGTCAAAAACGAAAACAAGGTCTACAGCAGAGAGAATCTATTGAATACAGTTTGGGGAGAAGGTTATCCGGGAGACGTTCGAACAGTGGATGTTCATGTGCGTCGTCTGCGTGAAAAAATCGAAAAGAATCCTTCGGAACCGAAATATGTTCACACCAAATGGGGCGTAGGATATTACTATAACCAGAAATAACAGGTAATATGCAATGAAGAAGAAAACACATCTTTATTATTTCTTTAAAAGTCTGAGAACGCACTTTATGATATTGGTTTTAGCTGTGATTATCATACCGAGTGTCATTATCAGTACCGTAATCATCAAAAATTATGAAGCACATGCGGTATCCGTTCGAGAGAGCGAGATATCCGCACAGGCGCTTTTAATTGCAAATCAGATTGGTTCTAGCGAAAATTTTAAAAAGGATAAGATTGATAGCGATTTGGCATCTCAGATTACGATTCTGTCGACCATGTACGACGGACGATTAATGGTTGTAAACGATGTCTATAATATTGTTTATGACAGTTACAATCTGGACAATAATAAAACCATTATTGCAAATGAGGTGATGCGCAGCTTTAATGGGGAGACGGTTATCGCTTATGATGGAGCAAATTCCTATATTGAGATGACGATTCCAATCATGGATCCGGAGGCATCTTCTCAAAAGGTGATTGGTGTATTGTTATTATCCGTTTCTACGGACAGCATCGGACTTAACAAAGAATATATTACAAATGTTGCAATCATCACAGTTGCCATTGTAGGGGTGGCCTTTAGTTTCTTTGGAATTTTGGCCAGCTGGCTCTTGGTTCGTCCAATCAATAAAATCTCTACAGCCATTGAACATGTGCAGGACGGTTATCACGGAGATGATAAATTAATGGTCAACAATTTCACAGAGACCATAAATATCTGCGAAAAGTTCAATGATTTGCTTGCCAGAATGAAATTGATGAATGATTCAAGGGAAGAGTTTGTGGCGAATGTGTCTCATGAACTTAAGACACCTCTTACCTCTGTTAAAGTATTGGCGGATTCCATTAATTCCATGCCGGATGCACCGCTTGAAATGTATCAGGAATTCATGGGAGATATCACCAATGAAATCGATCGTGAAACCAAGATTATCAACGATTTGCTTTCCTTGGTTCGTATGGATAAATCATCCTCCGATCTGAATCTACAAAATGTGAATGTGAATGAATTGGTTGAGCAGATTTTAAAGCGTTTGCAGCCGATTGCGGATAAGCAAAAGGTTTCTCTTGTATTAGAAAGCTTCAGACCGATTATGGCGGATGTGGATGAAGTAAAAATCACCCTTGCAATCACGAACTTAATTGAAAATGCAATCAAGTATAACAAAAATGACGGAGAGGGATATGTACATATTTCTCTGAATGCGGATCATCAATATTTCTATCTGAAAGTTGAAGATTCCGGAATGGGAATCCCGGAGGAATCACTAGATCATATTTATGAGCGATTCTATCGTGTAGACAAATCTCATTCGAGAGAAATCGGTGGAACGGGACTTGGACTTGCCATTACCCGTAATGCCATATTGATGCATCGCGGTTCCATTAAGGTTTATTCGGTACTGGGAGAAGGCACAACCTTTGATGTGCGCATTCCGCTGAAGTATATTGTATAGGAGGAGAAGATGATGAAGAAGAAATTATTTCCAATCCTGCTGATCCTCTGTATGATGACAGGATTGCTTTCCGCCGGATGTGGTAATCACAACCGCAGTGGTGATATCAGCTTGTATTATCTGAATCTGGAAGGAACATCAATTGTTCAAAGTTATTATAATCCGGAAGATGCGGGCGAATTGGAAGGCATTGACTTATATTTGCATGCGCTTGCCGATGATCCGGATGAGGATGATATCATGAAGACGATTCCGGATTCCGTAAAAGTATTGGACTATTCACTGGACAATTATTTTTTGACATTGAATTTTTCAGAACAATATTATGATATTCCGAAGGCTGAAGAAGTATTGGTCAGAGCTGCTATCGTAAGGACTTTGACGCAACTTGATGACGTAGTCTATGTAAGCTTTAATGTAGAGGGTGTAGCCCTGACAAATGCAAGAGGTGAAGTGGTTGGCTCTATGAATGCAGACAGCTTCGTAGAAAATCCTGATGCGGCAATCAATACAAGTCAGGAAAAGACGCTGACACTTTATTTTTCAAGCTCAGACGGAACTTATTTGGTGCCGGAAACACAGACGGTCTATTACAGTTCTAATGAATCTTTAGAGAAGTTGATTGTGAAAAAGCTGATTGCAGGACCGTCTACATCAGGCGCGGTTGCTACGATTCCGGCAACAACACATATCATCACAGTATCTTTGATGGATGGCGTATGTTATGTGAATTTGGATGCGAATTTCATGGATCAGAACCAGGAAATATCTGAGGAAGTCGTATTATATTCAATTGTGGATTCTCTTACGGAATTGGATGAGGTGAAAAAAGTTCAACTTTCCATTAACGGAGATACATCCGGAATGGTGCGATATATTTACAAATTATCAGATATGTATGAACGCAATGAAAGCTTTATTCAAACTGTAACAGATGCAGAGGAGGAAACACAGGATTGACAAAACGCCCATTATGTTATGTGGCGTATGCGAGTGTGATTGGAATCTGGTATGGGATTTCCGAATCAGTATTATCAATTATCATCGGAGGAATCATATGGCTATGCGGTATGATTCCTCTTGTTTATCAAATCTATCATGAAAAACGGAGTGGATGGCTCCTTTTTCGGGCAATCATATTGATCCCAATCTTTGGAATTGCTGTTTTGCATGCAAGATCAGCAAATCAAACCTTTATAGAATATCAATCTAAGGTGAGAGACTATCAGAACATTCTTCAGACAGGGACTGTGAAATCGGTTGAATCAAAAAACAATCGGTGGGAAGCAGTGCTAAAGACTGAAGGCGGTTTGGTCCTTCTATTGCAATATGAAGATGATTCCCCTGTAATCAATCAACTGAAAATCGGTGAAAAAATCACAGTAAGCGGAAGAGTGAAGCATTTTCAAATCGCCAGGAATTTCGGCAATTTTGATGCGAAATCCTATTATCAATCAATGGGAATCGCTTTTGGCATAGATCACATAGAACTAATTGAGAATGATCATTGTCCGAATCAATATCTGCAATTGCTGCAATCCATCAGAAACCGTGTGCATCAAATTTATGAAAAATATTTGGATGGGGAGAGTGCCGGACTTTTGGAGGCGATGATTTTAGGCGAGAAAACGCAAGTGGATGAAAGCGTTAAAAGCAGCTATCAAAAGGCCGGAATTGCCCATGTACTTGCAGTGTCCGGACTTCATATTTCTTTGGTTTGTATGATCATGTTTCGAATTTTGCGAAAACAAAGAAAAAGTTTTATGTTTTCGGAAATGATTGCGATATTACTGGGAATACAATATTTATTTTTGTCCGGGGCATCGGTATCTACCTACAGAGCATTGATTATGCTTTTGTTTTCTTTGACCGCAAAGACGGCAGGAAAATATAATGATTTGCATACTACAATGGCAATTACCGGAGCAATGATGCTGTGGAACCAGCCGTTTTTACTGTATAATGCCGGTTTTATCATGTCCTTTTCTGCAATTGCAGGAATTGCATTTTGGAAGCATAAACATTTTGCAGGTATCGGAATCACATTGATGACCTCACCTGTTCTGCTATATTTTTATTATTATTTCTCACCATATTCTATGATATTAAATTTGATTGTGATTCCGCTTATGACGCCCATTGTATTATTGGCAATCGTCGGAGGCTTTGGAGGCTTAATTCCTTTTGTTGGAGGATTTTTTTCTGTCATCATGCTAAATCCCTGCAGTTTGCTTTTAAAGGTGATTCGATTTCTTTGTGATTTGAGTTTGAAATTACCCAATTCCAATATCATATTAGGAAGGCCGGCACTTTCGAAAATCATAATATATTACAGCATCCTTTTACTTGGCTATTGGATTGTGACACGATATAAAAGAAGAGCAGAGTGGTTGCGTGTTCTTATTTTATGTTCGATTTTATTATTCAAACTGCCGCGTGATACTATGGTTACCGTATTGGACGTAGGGCAGGGAGATGCAACGCTTGTGCATTTAAAATCCGGTGAAAACTGTTTCTTTGATGGAGGAAGCACTGATATAAAAGAAGTTGGAACATATCGCATCTTGCCGCATTTAAAAGCCATGGGAATCGAGCAAATCGATTATTGGTTTGTGTCTCATTTGGACGAGGATCATTATTCCGGTCTAATCGAAATTTTGCAGGAGGGTTATCCGGTGGAATATCTTATCATATCGGATGCATCGGCAAAGGAAGAACAAGCAGAACAATTGATTGCGCTTTCTAAAGCAAATCATACAAAAGTATTGGAAATTTCAAAAGGATGGCAGATCAAATTTGGACAAGAAGCAAAAATTGAATGTCTGTGGCCGGAGAGTGGAAGCAATTTCTCGGATCGAAATGATGGATCTTTGGCACTTCGTTTTACGCAAGATGGCTTTACCGGACTGATTTGCGGAGATTTAACAGAAATCGGTGAACAGGCAATTTTAACAACCGTAGGAGATGTGAATTGGTATAAATGTAATCATCATGGATCAAATACATCAAGTACGACTTCTTTTTTGGATGCAATTTGTCCGGAGGTAACCACCATATCCTGCGGAATTGATAATTCCTATGGTCATCCCGGTGAAAAATGTGTAGAAAGATTAATCTTGCATGAATCAAAAATTTTTTGTACCATGGATTTGGGACAGGTGAATCTAAAACCAAAGGATGATTCTGTTGAAATTTCAAGTTTTTTGCAATAGATTTGCGAAATTCTGTTGACAAAAGAGGTTGCTTTGTCCTATTATATTTTAGTGTGCTTATGAAAGCTTATCCGTGTCTTGCTATTCATAGGCGTTTATAAAACATGATTGAAAAAATAGACTATCACAATTGGAGGTGAACAGATTGGCTAACATCAAATCTGCTAAGAAGAGAATTTTAGTTACAGAGACAAAAACTGCTAGAAATAAGGCAATCCGCTCTGAGGTTAAGACTTGTATAAAGAAAGTTGAAGCTGCTGTAATCGCAGCTGATAAGGCTACCGCTGAAGCAGAACTTAAGAATGCAATTTCTGTAATCGAGACTGCTGCTTCTAAGGGAGTTTATCACAAGAACAACGCAGCCAGAAAAGTTTCTCGTTTAACAAAGCTTGTTAACGGAGTTGCTTAATTATTGCTGTTATAAATCACCCTATAATTTTTAAATACAAAACCACCGGAACCGTCATTCCGGTGGTTTTTATTATAAAGGAAATTCCTTCGAATTTCCTAGTTCTATTTATTCTGTGGAAGCGGCATATTTCACAATAAACAGTTCTACTGCTAATTGATCGCTTAAATTACCTGATTTGAACGAATAATCCAAATCTGAAATGGTTTGCAGAATTTCCCTAAGTTTTTGCATCGAATAGCTTTTGCATTGTGCTACATATTTTTTGACAAAGAAAGAAGGAATACCGGCCTTTGTTGCAATCTCATTGGAGGAAGCATTCGCCATGGATTTCACGATAAATAATCGTTGGTATTGCTTTTCAATCAGCTTAAGGGTTTTTACAGGCGCAACCTTTAGCGTAAGTAAATCAGAGTAGAGGGATAGCGCAAGCTTTTGGTTCTTCACTGTTATGGCATCTATCATATCAAAGACTTTATCTTCGATTTTGACGGAAGTGATGGCCATAATATCTTCCTCGGTTATCACAGGACGATCGCCCACATAGCTAATTAATTTCTCCAATTCCATATCAATGGTTCCCATGTCATCTCCGGTACGGGATAAAAATAGATTGAGCACGGCACCGGTGATTTGTTTGTTGTTTTTCTTCAGACGGGAAACAATCCAGATTTGCAGCGTTTTTTCATCCATGCGCTTGAATTCTATTGCGCTTCCGACTTTTGAAATCGCTTTGTATAAGCGGGTACGTTTGTCGGCTGTTTTTTCGCAGAATACAAAGTAGGTTGTATCAGGAATCTGACTCATGTATTCTACGATTTTATCGGAATTAGCGGAGAAAAAGGGCGCATTTTCTACCAGAATTAGTCGTTTATCCGTAAAAAACGGAAGTGTCTCGGCCAAATCAATGATTTCGTTTTCGGAGATATCATCTCCCTCGAAACGGGTAAAGTTCATGGTATCATCTTTGGTGGATAGAGCGTTGACCAATTTGTCGCGATATTGTAGCAACAGATAGCGCTCTTCACCATATAGAAGATAGACATGTTTGAGATTGTTGTTTTGTATATCTTGATCTATTGTTTTCATGAGGTAATAGTATCATATATTAGCATTTTTTATCAACAAATGGTATCATAGTGATGCATGGAAAATCACAATAGGGAGAGTAGACAATTATGATTGATTATACCGAAGGAAGCGGAAAGCAATATCATACAAATGTCGGACCAAAGGATGTGGGAAAATACGTGATTTTACCCGGAGATCCGAAGCGCTGCGCTAAGATTGCGAAACATTTCGATGATGCGAAGCTGGTGGCGGATTCCAGAGAATATGTTACTTATACAGGTTATATAGATGGGGTAAAAGTTTCCGTTACTTCTACCGGCATCGGCGGACCGTCTGCTGCAATTGCCATTGATGAATTGGCAAAATGCGGAGCTGATACATTTATTCGTGTGGGCACAAGTGGCGGAATGCAACCGGAAATCATGGGCGGTGATCTGGTGATTGCAAATGGCGCAATCCGAATGGAAGGCACCAGTCGTGAGTTTGCACCAATCGAATATCCGGCTGTTCCGGATTTTGATGTTACAACTGCGCTTGTGAAAGCAGCGGGAAATTTAGGAAAGGCATATCATGTGGGCGTGGTTCAGTGCAAAGATTCATTCTTTGGACAGCATGAGCCGGAAATTATGCCTGTCAGCTATGAACTCGAAAACAAATGGGAAGCTTGGAAGCGGATGGGATGTCTTGCTTCTGAAATGGAATCGGCAGCATTGTTTATCGCCGGCGGATTTTTGAGAGTCAGAGTGGGAAGCTGCTTCTTGGTTGTAGCAAATCAAGAGCGTGCAAAGCTTGGATTGGATAATCCACAGGTTCATGATACAGAAGGCGCCATCGAAGTCGCGGTTGAAGCAATTAGACTTCTCATCCAATCAGATTAAAGATAAAGGACGGAATTTGAAGTGAGAAAAGAAGACTTGGATGAAATTCAAATCAATAACTTAATCAGCATCGCACAAAAGGCGCGTACCATGGCTTATGCACCTTATTCAAATTATACAGTTGGAGCGGCTTTGCTTGCTAAAAATGGTTCAGTCTTTACCGGCTGTAATATTGAAAATGCAGCATATTCTCCTACAAATTGCGCAGAGAGGACGGCATTTTTTAAGGCAGTCAGCGAAGGCGTAAGAGAATTTGATGCCATTGCTGTAGTTGGCGGACCAAGGGATGTGGAGATTCCGACAGCAGCAACACCATGCGGTGTTTGCCGTCAGGTAATGATGGAATTTTGTGACCCGGAGGAGTTTTTGGTGGTTTTGTCGGATGAAGTCATGACGCTCAAAGAAATTTTGCCGTTGGGATTTGGACCATCAAATTTAGAAATTCGTGATTGATGAATCATTATGAAGAAAAATATAATCATAAAGGAATTACAGGAAAATATTATGGAATTAAATCAAATTTTATCAGTATGTGATCATACACTTTTGACGCAGACATCTACATGGGAAGAAGTGAAAGGAATATGCGATGATGCAATGAAGTATCATACCGCATCCGTATGCATTCCGCCTTGTTATGTAAAGCAGGCTGCAGACTATTTGAATGGGAAAATCCCGGTTTGTACCGTTATCGGATTCCCGAATGGAAATCATACGACAGCTACAAAGATATTTGAGACAAAGGATGCACTTGCAAACGGCGCTTCTGAAATTGATATGGTAATCAATATTGGACAGCTTCGCGCAAAAAATTATGAATATGTCAAAAATGAAATCAAAGAATTAAAAGCTGTCTGCGGAGAGCATATCTTAAAAGTCATCATTGAGACTTGTCTTTTGACTGAGGAAGAGAAAATCAAGATGTGTGAAATTGTGACGGAAGCAGGTGCTGATTTCATTAAAACTTCTACCGGATTTTCCACCGGTGGAGCAACTTTTGATGATATTAAACTGTTTTCGGAACATATTGGAGAAAATGTGAAGATGAAAGCATCCGGAGGAATTTCTTCTATCGAGGATGCGGAAAAATTTATGGAACTCGGTGCTGATAGACTTGGCACCAGCCGCATTGTTAAAATCGTTAAAGCAAATGAGTCAAAATAAATTTTAAGAAGAGGCGCCTGATATGAAGAAATATAAACGTATTTTTTTAATTGTATTGGATTCACTTGGTATCGGAAACGGAAAGGATGCAGCCGCCTTTGGAGATGAGGGTGCTGATACATTAGGCCACATTTCAGAAACGGTTGAGCATCTCAATATCCCTAATATGCAAAAACTGGGATGGGCGAATCTAAAAGAATTAAAGCAGGTTCATCCGGTGGAACAGCCAATGGGGAAATATCTTAAGGCAAATGAAGCTTCCAATGGCAAAGATACAATGACCGGTCATTGGGAGATGATGGGAATTTTAACGACCAAACCCTTCATTACTTTTACAGAAACCGGATTTCCGAAAGAGTTGATTGATGAACTTGAAAAGCGCACAGGTCGAACCGTAATCGGAAATAAAGCGGCAAGCGGAACGGAAATCATTGAAGAATTGGCCGAGCAGGAAATTCATGAGAATAAATTGATTGTCTACACCTCTGCGGATTCCGTACTCCAGATTTGTGGAAACGAAGAAACCATGGGATTGGATAATCTATATCACTATTGTGAAATCGCACGTGAATTGACATTAAAGGACGAATGGAGAGTTGGTCGCGTGATTGCAAGACCATATGTGGGAATGCATCCGGGAGAGTTTAAGAGAACTTCAAACCGACATGATTACGCACTTTCGCCTACAGGCAAGACTGCACTTGATTCTTTGAAAGAAAATGGATATGATGTCATTTCGGTGGGAAAGATTTTCGATATTTTCAACGGGGCCGGCTTGACAGAGGGCAATCATTCAGATTCCTCTGTTCATGGAATGGAGCAAACCATTGAAATTGCAAAGCGTGATTTTAACGGACTTTGCTTTACGAACCTTGTGGATTTTGATGCTCTATGGGGACATCGCAGAAATCCTGTTGGTTATGGTGAAGAAATCGAACGTTTCGATGTGAAATTAGGAGAATTGCTTCCACTGTTGAAAGAGGATGATCTTTTGATTTTGACCGCAGATCATGGAAATGATCCTACATTTAAGGGAAGTGATCATACAAGAGAACAGGTCCCGATGGTATTTTATTCTCCATCCTTTACAAAAGGAGGGGCCTTGCCGGAACAGGATAGCTTCGGTGTATTAGGGGCTACAGTTGCTGACAATTTTGAGGTAGAATATCCAAAGGATTGTATCGGAAAATCTATGCTGGATTTATTATCATAATCCGAGTGAAAAGAATATTAAACAATAGATAGGAACTTATTTTATGTCAATCTACCAGAGTAAAATCAGAAATTTTTGCATTATCGCGCATATCGACCACGGTAAATCTACCCTGGCGGATCGCATCATCGAAAAAACCGGAACCCTCACCAGCAGAGAAATGCAGGCACAGGTTTTGGACAATATGGATTTGGAACGTGAGCGTGGAATCACGATAAAATCCCAGGCCGTCCGCATTATATATAAGGCAAAGGACGGAGAGGAGTATATTTTTAATTTGATTGATACTCCGGGACATGTAGATTTTAATTATGAGGTATCCAGAAGCCTTGCGGCCTGTGATGGAGCAATTTTGGTTGTGGATGCAGCACAGGGCGTAGAAGCACAAACCTTAGCGAATGTATATCTTGCACTTGATCATGATTTGGATGTATTTCCTGTGATCAATAAAGTGGATCTTCCTTCTGCGAGACCTGATGAAGTAGCACAGGAAATCGAAGATGTCATAGGAATCGAAGCGATGGATGCGCCTCGTATTTCGGCAAAGACAGGATTAAATATTGAAGACGTATTAGAAGCAATTGTTCATAAGATTCCTTCTCCCAGCGGAGATGCCACATCGCCGCTTCAGGCGCTGATTTTTGATGCGCTTTATGATTCCTATAAAGGTGTCATTACTTTCTGCAGAATTAAAGAAGGAACTGTAAAAGTCGGAGATCGCATTCGTATGATGGCAACCCAGGCAGAAGCCATCGTTACAGAGGTTGGATATTTTGGTGCAGGACAGTTTATTCCATGCGATGAACTTTCAGCCGGAATGGTTGGCTATATCTGCGCAAGCATTAAGAATGTGAGCGATACACATGTCGGTGATACCATTACAAATGCCGATCGTCCTTGTGCCGAAGCTTTGCCAGGATATAAAAAGGTAAATCCAATGGTTTATTGCGGTTTGTATCCAGCAGATTCCGCAAAATATCCTGATTTGAGAGATGCGCTGGAAAAATTACAAATCAATGATGCATCTTTACATTTCGAACCGGAAACATCTCTTGCCTTGGGATTTGGTTTCAGATGCGGATTTCTTGGACTGTTGCATTTGGAAATCATCCAAGAGCGCCTGGAAAGAGAATTCGATTTGGATTTAGTAACGACAGCACCGGGTGTAGTTTATAAAGTTCATAAATTGAATGGAGAAGTGATTGATTTAACGAATCCATCTAATTTACCTGATCCGGCTGAAATCGATTATATGGAAGAGCCGTATGTTTCTGCTGAAATTATGGTGACAAAGGATTACGTAGGCGCAATTATGACGCTTTGTCAGGAACGCCGCGGTATCTATCTGTCTATGGAATATATAGAAGAATCTCGTGCAGTCATCAAATATGATTTGCCATTAAACGAAATTATCTATGATTTCTTTGATGCTTTGAAATCACGCTCCAGAGGTTATGCATCCTTTGATTATGAATTCAAGGGATACGAGCGAAGTGAGCTTGTGAAACTTGATATTTTGATTAATCGCGAAATGGTAGATGCATTATCATTTATCGTATTTAAAGAGAGTGCTTATGAACGCGGCAGACGAATGTGTGAGCGCTTAAAAGAAGAGATTCCGCGTCATCTTTTTGAAATTCCGATTCAGGCGGCAGTGGGTGGCAAGATTATTGCCAGAGAAACTGTTAAAGCGATGAGAAAAGATGTGCTTGCGAAATGTTATGGTGGAGATATCTCGCGTAAGAAGAAACTTCTTGAAAAGCAAAAAGAAGGAAAGAAGCGTATGCGCCAGGTAGGTAATGTGGAAATTCCACAGGAAGCATTTATGAGTGTATTGAAGCTGGATGAGGATTAGTTTTTGGACGGAGAGTTTTAGGTTTGGAAAATTTTAGATTTATATGGAATGGAGTTACTGCAGCTCCATATACACTTTTCTATGCGATTCCAAAGGCAAATCATATCATTGCAAAGGGAAGCTCGGTTTCGGATGATGTTCGCTTTGCTATGGCAAGTCAGATTGTGATATATATGCGGAAACATTTTAAAACCAAAACGTATGTATTCGGAATGGAAAACATTCCAAAGACCGATGGATTTGTCACCTATAGCAATCATCAGGGCAAATATGATGCACTTTGTATCTATGAAGCAATGGAAAAGCATACCAGTGTACTTTGGGAGCGAAAGCAGGCCAGCCGCATATTGAGCCGCCAGATTTGTGATCTGATTGATGCGGTAAAAATTGATTTGCAAGATCCAAGAGATATTGTTACTGCCATGAATAAATGCGCGGATATTGTAAATGACGGAAGGAATATTATTATTTTTCCGGAGGGCGGATACTCTCAGAACCATAATGAATTGCAGGATTTTAATACAGGCTGTTTTTCTGTCAATATAAAGACAAAATGTCCGATTGTTCCGGTTGTTTTATTTGATGCATATAAGGCAATGAATACGAATCATTTAGGACGCGTAGAGACCCAGATTCACATTTTACCTGTCATTTCTTATGAGGAATATGCTCATATGAAGAAGAAAGAGATTGCAGAATTGGTTAAAAGTCGAATCTCTCAAAAACTAGAGGAAATTAAGACACAGAATTTATCAGCACAAGCACTCGAAGAATTGGCCGATAAGATAATGAATTAAAGTATGAATTGGAAACAATTAGAATTATACATCCATATTCCTTTCTGTATGAGAAAGTGCGAATATTGTGATTTCCTATCTTTCAAGGCTGATGATAGGACACAGAGAGAGTATGTGGGTGCACTGATCAAAGAAATAGAATATTATGGGAAATTGATTGGATATCAATATGAAGTGACAACCGTATTTTTAGGCGGAGGAACCCCAAGCTGGTTGGATACTGATTTGGTGGTATCCATTATGAATGCGATACGTCAGAATTTTCGCGTAAGAGAAGATGCGGAAATATCAATCGAATGCAATCCGGGAACTGTCACCCTGCAAAAGTTTGCGGCATATCGAAATTCCGGTATCAATCGAATTTCAATCGGATGCCAGTCTGCGGATAACGATGAATTAAAACTTCTCGGTCGCGTTCATACCTTCGAACAATTCGTGAAAACCTTTGAACTTGCGCGCAATGTGGGCTTTCAAAATATCAATGTGGATTTAATCAGCTGCCTTCCTCATCAAACGGTTGAAAAGTTTATGAAGACGCTTCAAACGGTTATGCGTTTAAAACCGGAGCATATATCTGTTTATACACTCATCATAGAAGAAGGAACACCTTTTTATGAGAAATACAAATTTGATGATGTAAAGCAGCAAGCCGGAATGCAGACAGAAGAATTGCCGACGGAGGATGAAGCTTATCGTATTTATAAAATGACACAGTCCCTGCTCAAGGAAAATGGATGGATGCAATATGAGACATCAAATTATGCCAAACCGGGATTTGCTTGCAGACATAATATCGGATATTGGCGTAGAGCAAACTATCTGGGAATGGGATTGGGGGCTGCATCTTTATTAGAGAATGTGCGTTATTCCAATCAAACAGATTTGTATGAATATATGAAAGATTGCTATCAAATCAAAGATGATCCTAAAAAGGCAGGTGTTGGCAATAATCTGCATTTGTCTGCACAGGAACTCAGTCGAAAAGAGCAAATGGAAGAGTTCATGTTTTTGGGACTTCGTATGCCGGAAGGTGTCTATCGAAGTGATTTTGAGGCAGCATTTTCCATGCCGGTGGATGCGATTTACAAAGATGTCATCGAAGAATTAAAAAAGCAGAAGTTGCTGCTCTCGAAAGAAGGGCGAATTGCGCTTACTGATAAGGGGATGGATCTTTCGAATTATTGTATGGCTAAGTTTTTATTATGATCAAATGATTCGAAGGAATTTCCAAATTATAAAGAAAGCATAAAATTAGCATCATCTTGTTGACAATAAACAAGGGTGGTGCTATTTTATTTATAGATCAATTAGCACTCTTGTTAATCGAGTGCTAACAACACTGAAATCAGGGGGATTTGGAATGATACCTACAGAGTTAGATGATAGAAAGATCAAAATCCTGGATGCTATCATCCGCAATTATCTCGAGACCGGTGAGCCGGTTGGCTCGAGAACCATTTCAAAATATACTGATTTAAATCTCAGTTCGGCAACTATTCGAAATGAGATGTCCGATTTAGAGGAGATGGGCTATATCATGCAGCCTCATACCTCCGCAGGACGTATTCCTTCCGATAAGGGTTATCGCTTTTATGTTGACCACTTAATGGAAGAAAATCGGGAAAAAGACAAGCAAGTTTCAGATATGAAAGAATTTGTCATCGAAAAGACCGAGAAGATGGAACAGGTATTAAAGCAAATGGCCAAGATGCTTGCTGCAAATACCAATTATGCAACCATGATTACGGCGCCTTCCTATCATGGAAACAAAGTAAAATTCATCCAATTATCAAAGATGGCGGACGGTCAGATTCTTGCAGTTGTGGTTTTGAATAACAATATTGTGAAAAACCAAGTGATTGCGGTGGATGACGAAGAAGAATTAGACAATGATACTCTTCTGAAACTTAATATTTTATTAAATAGCGCTTTAAATGGTTTGTCCATTGATGAAATCAATCTGGCAACCATTTCTAAATTAAAAGAGCAATCGGGAATTCATTCCGGAATCGTCAGCAATGTCATTGATGCATTGGGACAGGCCTTATCAGAAGATGAGGATCTTGAGATTTATACCAGCGGAGCTACCAATATTTTAAAATATCCAGAGCTCTCTACAAGCGAAAAGGCTTCCGAATTGTTATCGACCTTCGAAGAGAAAGACGAGTTGGCTCAACTTGTGACAGATGCATTTACGGATGAGAATAAAAACGAAACAGGAATTCAGGTCTACATCGGAAATGAAGCACCAATTCAAACCATGAAAGATTGCAGTGTTGTCACTGCGACATATGAATTGGGCGAAGGCGTTAAGGGTACAATCGGTATCATCGGGCCGAAACGTATGGATTACGAAAAGGTAATGGACAACCTTAAAAATCTAAAGACACAATTGGATGGTCTTTTTGATAAGAATAAGGGTCCGGGAAAGGAATAGTATAACAGTATGGCAGTAGAAAACATCAAAATTGATGATTGTGACGAAAAGGTTGACGAAACTTTAACAGAAGAAAACACAGAAGAAAACACAGAAGAAAACACAGAAGAAGCAACCGCGGAAGAATCATCATGTGAAGAAACCGTAAACGAAGAAAACGTAAACGAAGAAACATCAAGTGAAGACACCGCCGCCGAATCAGAAGCGGATGGGGACGAGAAAGCGGAAGGAAAAGAAAAGCGCTTCAAGAAAAAGAAAAAAGACAAGCGTGATGAACAAATCGAAGAGTTAAACGATCGCGTAAAGCGTCAGATGGCTGAATTCGAAAACTTCCGTAAGCGTACCGAAAAAGAGAAAACACAGATGTTTGACATGGGTGCGAAGACAATCGTTGAGAAAATCCTTCCGGTTATTGATAATTTTGAACGAGGATTCCAAACGATTGAGGATGCAGATAAAGATGATGCTTTTGTTCAGGGAATGGACATGGTATATAAGCAGCTTATGACAGAACTTTCCAATGCAGGTGTGACACCAATCGAGGCATTGGGCAAGGAATTTGATCCGGAAATTCATAATGCAGTGATGCAAGTTGAAAGTGATGAGTATGAATCCGGCATAGTGGCTCAGGAATTGCAAAAGGGCTACATGTATAAGGATCAGGTCGTAAGACATTCTATGGTAGCAGTTGTAAGTTAATATCAATACAGCAAATAAAAAGATAATTGAGTTATATTAGGAGGAAAAAACAATGGGTAAAATCATAGGAATTGACTTAGGAACAACAAACAGTTGTGTAGCTGTTATGGAAGGTGGAAAGCCTACTGTAATTGCAAACCAGGAAGGTGCCAGAACTACACCTTCAGTTGTAGCTTTCACCAAGAACGGTGAGCGTTTAGTAGGTGAGCCTGCAAAGCGTCAGGCTGTAACAAATGCAGAGAAGACCATTTCTTCTATCAAGAGACATATGGGCGAAGATTACAAAGTTGCAATCGATGATAAGAGCTATAGCCCACAGCAGATTTCTGCAATGGTACTTCAGAAATTAAAGGCAGATGCAGAGAGCTACTTAGGAGAGAGCGTATCAGAGGCTGTTATTACAGTACCTGCTTACTTCAATGATTCTCAGCGTCAGGCAACTAAGGATGCCGGAAAGATTGCAGGACTTGATGTAAAACGTATCATCAACGAGCCTACAGCAGCAGCACTTGCTTACGGTCTTGATAATGAACATGAGCAGAAAATCATGGTATACGATTTAGGTGGTGGTACATTCGATGTTTCTATCATCGAAATCGGTGACGGTGTCATCGAAGTATTATCAACCAACGGTGATACACACCTTGGTGGTGATGACTTTGATAACAAGATTACCCAGTGGATGATCGATGAATTTAAGAAAACTGAAGGCGTAGACCTTTCTACAGATAAGATGGCACTTCAGAGATTAAAGGAAGCAGCAGAAAAGGCAAAGAAAGAGCTTTCATCTGCAACAACAACCAATATCAACCTTCCTTTCATCACTGCAACAGCTGAAGGACCAAAGCACTTTGATGTAAATCTTACAAGAGCAAAATTCGACGAGTTAACTCATGATTTAGTTGAGCGTACTGCAATTCCTGTACAGAACGCTATGCGCGATGCAGGTATTACAAATTCTGAACTTGGACAGGTATTATTGGTTGGTGGATCTACTCGTATCCCGGCTGTTCAGGATAAGGTAAAGCAGTTAACGGGAAAAGAGCCAAGCAAGACATTGAATCCTGACGAGTGCGTAGCAATCGGTGCTTCTATTCAGGGTGGTAAGCTTGCAGGTGATGCAGGTGCCGGCGAAATCCTTCTTCTTGATGTAACTCCACTTTCTCTGTCTATCGAGACAATGGGTGGTGTTGCTACAAAGTTGATCGAGAGAAATACTACAATTCCTACAAAGAAGAGTCAGATCTTCTCTACAGCAGCAGACAATCAGACTGCAGTAGATATCAACGTTGTACAGGGTGAGCGTCAGTTCGCAAGAGATAATAAATCACTTGGACAGTTCCGTCTTGACGGTATCCCACCAGCACGTCGTGGTGTTCCTCAGATTGAAGTTACTTTCGATATTGATGCAAATGGTATCGTAAATGTATCTGCTAAGGATCTTGGAACCGGTAAGGAACAGCATATCACCATTACTTCAGATACTTCTATGAGTGATGATGAAATCGAAAAGGCAGTTAAGGAAGCTGCTGAATTTGAAGCTCAGGATAAGAAGCGTAAGGAAGCAATCGATGCAAGAAATGATGCTGAATCATTTGTATTCCAGACTGAAGATGCATTAAAGCAGGTTGGCGAGGGCGTTTCTGCAGATGATAAATCAAAAGTAGAAGCTGACATTGCTGCAGTTAAGAGCTTCTTAGAGGCTCATCCGGAAGCTGATCAGATGACAGAAGCTGATGTAACAGAGCTTAAGTCTCTTCAGGAGAAGCTCACCACCTCTGCTCAGGCTGTATTTGCAAAGATGTATGAGCAGGCACAGGCTGCCCAGGGTGCACAGGGTGCAGGCCCGGATATGAGCGGAAGCTATCAGGATGCTTCTCAGCAGACCGGTGGCGCTGACGATGATGTAATTGATGCAGACTTCAAGGAAGTATAATTCACAAAAATGCAGTGGGCAGCATTCGCTGCTCGCTGTTATTGTGTTTATGCATGTCTAATATAGTTAAAGAAGGATTATTATGGCAGATAAAAGAGATTATTATGAAGTCCTTGGAGTAACCAAATCGGCTACAGAAGCTGATATCAAAAAGGCTTTCCGCCAAACTGCAAAGAAATATCATCCGGATATGCATCCGGACGATCCTGAATGTGAGGCAAAATTCAAAGAAGCCCAGGAAGCATATGCAGTTCTTTCTGATCCACAGAAGAGAGCTCAATATGATCAATACGGTCATGCGGCATTCGATGGAAGCATGGGTGGCGGCGGAGGATTCGATTTCTCCGGTATGGATTTTGGCGATATTTTTGGTGATATTTTTGGTGATTTCTTTGGCGGCGGAAGACGCAGTAGCGGTTCTGAACCGGCAAAGGGCAGAAATGTTCGCATGCAGGTTCGCATCAGTTTTGAGGAAGCGGTATTTGGTTGCGAGAAGGAATTAGAATTTACATATCAAGAGGAGTGTGGAACCTGTCATGGAACAGGAGCAAAGCCGGGAACACAGCCTGAGACCTGTTCGAAGTGTGGCGGTAAAGGTAAAGTGGTTTATTCACAACAATCTCTCTTTGGCATGATGCAAAATGTACAGACTTGTCCGGATTGTGGCGGCAAAGGCAAGGTTGTCCGCGAAAAATGTCCGGATTGTCATGGCAGTGGATATGTTGCAAAGAGAATCAAGAAGACCATCAGCATTCCTGCCGGAATTGATAACGGACAGAGCGTAAGAATTCGTGATTTCGGGGAACCTGGCAGAAATGGTGGCCCAAGAGGCGATTTGCTTGTTGAAGTGATTGTTGCAAGAAATTCGGCCTTCGAGAGACAGGATATGAATATTTTCTCCAATGCATCTGTTTCATTTGCAATTGCAGCTTTAGGTGGAGATATTCGAATCAAGACTGTGGATGGGGATATTATTTATACCGTATCTCCGGGCACACAGACAGGAACCAGAATTCGTTTGAAGGGAAAAGGAGTGCCATCTTTGCGCAATAAGAATTTGCGAGGAGATCATTATGTCACATTGATTGTCACAACTCCGACAGGACTTTCAAAAGAAGCCAAAGAGTTGATGAGACAATTTGATGAAGCTACTTCAAATTCCCTAAAACAAGAGAATGGGGCCGATGCTTCCATGAATAAAAAAGAAGGATTTTTCGGCAAAAAGAAGAAATAAAACTGAATACAGATGGTACGAACCGACTATTTATTTAGACCACTAAATATTGTATTATTGATTTGGTATCGTTAGTAGATATTGATGAGGCTAAAGAAGTTGACCATTATTGACGATAAACTATTTAGATGGATTCGTGATAAAAAGGGAGACGTGCTATGAGTTTCGAAGAAGAAAAGAAAGCTTTTGAAAAAGAACGACGCGCTTTCAAAAAAGAGCGAGAAGAATTTATCAAAAGAATAGAAATCGAAGATCGCCGATTGGAACAACAGAAGAAACTTTTCGATATGAAGTTCAAGATTCTCGAAGATGAATTAAAGAAACTTGCTGTCGAAAAGGAGCAAGTTGCAAAACAGAAGGAATTCTATAGCAGAGTAAGTGATTATGAAGCTCAAAACAGTTATCAGGAGCAGCATAATCAGAAAGTTGTTTCCGGTGAAATGTTCTTCTCCGGAGTGGGAAGCAAACAGTCGCTTCGCAAGCGTTATCGTGATTTGATTAAGATTTATCATCCGGATAATATGGACGGAGATAACGGAACGATTCAGGAAATCAATCGCGAATACGATCACTTAAATAAAGTATTTGGTTAATTATAACTGCCATTTCAGTTGAAATGGCAGTTATTTTGTGTCTATATAAAACTATGATGAAACAATTGGAAAAATGCAATTTGTGTCACAGAAACTGTGGCATCAATCGAAGCGATAATCAATCCGGATATTGTGGAATGACAAATGAAATAAAGATTGCCAGAGCTGCGCTGCACTTTTGGGAGGAGCCGTGCATATCCGGAACTGAAGGGTCCGGAGCGGTATTCTTTTCAGGATGCTCTTTGCGCTGTATCTATTGTCAGAATCATGATATTGCCATAGGTGAGCGAGGCATTGCAATTACCATAGATCGTTTGGTCGAAATCTTTTTAGAGTTGCAGGAAAAAGGTGCAAACAATATTAATCTTGTAACGCCCGGTCATTTTATTCCTCAAATCAAAGAAGCATTGATTCGGGCGAAAGAAATTGGACTTTCTGTGCCAATCGTGTATAATACAGGAAGCTATGAAACTGTGGAGGCATTGCAAATGTTAGACGGGCTGATTGATATTTATCTTCCCGATTTTAAATATATGGATGCAAGCCTTGCGAAAAAGTATTCTAATGCACCGGATTATCCACAGGTTGCAAAGGCTGCAATTGACGAGATGGTTCGACAAACCGGCCCTGCTGTCTTTGCAGGAGAGGAAGGGGATTCGCTCATGAAGCGGGGAACCATTGCAAGACACCTGGTTTTGCCCGGAGAATTGGAAAATTCAAAGCAAGTACTAAAATATTTATATGATACATATGGAAATCAAATCTATATTAGTTTGATGAACCAATATACACCGCTGCTCGAAGGAAATGAATATCCTAATCTGAAGCGAAAAGTGACGGAAGCAGAATTTGATGAGGTCTTTGACTACCTTTGCAAAATTGGCATTGAGCAAGGATATGTGCAAGAGGGCGATACAGCGGAGGAAAGCTTTATTCCATCTTTTGATGGGGAAGGAGTATTCAAATTATGAAATGGAAAAAATATACCATTGATACCACAACAGCAGCAGAAGATTATATGAGTTCTATGTTGATGGAGCTTGGAATAGAAGGCATCGAAATCGAAGATAACATTCCTTTATCTAAGGAAGATCAGTCGGATATGTTTATCGATTTTTTGCCGGAGCTTCCGCCGGATGAAGGCAAAAGCCGTGTAAGCTTTTATATTGAGGATGACGGAAGTGATAGGACAGAACTTTTGATTTCCGTTAAAAAGGGTCTGGAAGAGTTGCGTAAAGTTGTTGAAGTCGGTAGTGGAGAAATTACTTCATCCGAAACAGAAGACTTAGACTGGATCAACAACTGGAAAAAATATTTTTCATCCTTTACCATCGGAAATATCTTAATTAAGCCGACCTGGGAGGAAATCAAGGTTGAGGATCAGGACAAATTATTGATTGAAATCGATCCTGGAATTTCTTTTGGAACAGGTAAGCACGAGACTACACAGCTTTGTATTAAGCAATTGCAAAAATATATTGGTCAGTCGCATCCGAAAGTATTAGATGTAGGTTGCGGAAGTGGTATTTTGTCGATTGTTGCTTTAAAGCTTGGCGCAAGCGAAGTGGTAGGAACTGATTTGGATGCAGATTGTATGATTTCGACCAAAGAAAACATGCAAGTTAATCATTTGTCAGAGAATCTTGGAACCTTTTATGTAGGTAATCTGATTGATGATATTTCATTGCAAGAGAAGGTTGGCAATGAGTGCTATGAAATCGTTGTTGCAAATATTCTTGCAGATGTTATTATACCAATGGCGCCTGTGATTCCGGCACGTTTAAAGAAGGGTGGCTATTTTATTACCTCAGGAATTATTGATTTTAAAGAAAATGAAGTAAAAGAAGCCATTGAAGCAGCCGGTTTAAAGATTGTGGAAATCAATCATCAAGGCGAGTGGGTGAATATTACAGCACGAAAGGAATAGTGTAAAAAAACTATGTATCAATTTTTCGTGGAAAATTCGCAGATCCTCGGAGAAAAAATCGAGATCTCAGGAGCGGACTACAATCATATAGCAAATGTTTTGAGAATGAAAGCAGGGGAGAAAATCCGTATCAGCGATGAAGACGGTCGCTCTTATTTGTGTGAAATCGATTCCTTTGAAGAGAATTATGTCTATGCAAAGATTTTAGAATTTGATGGACTCGGTACAGAACTGGAGAATAAAATCTATTTATTTCAAGGACTCCCAAAGGGAGATAAGATGGAAACTGTAATCCAGAAATCTGTGGAACTCGGTGTATTTCGTGTGATTCCGGTTGCGATGAAGCATTGCGTAATGAAATTAGATGCAAAGCGCGCAGAGAATAAGACTCGAAGATGGAATGCAATTTCCGAAAGTGCTGCAAAACAGGCTAAGCGAACGATGATTCCGGAGGTCAGTGCGCCTGTGTCTTATCAAGAAGCATTGGAGCTTGCAAAGGAATTAGATGTAGTTTTAGTGCCTTATGAAAATGAAAGAGGTATGGATTATACCCGAGAGACCATCAGTGCAATAAAGCCCGGACAAAGTATCGGAATCTTTATTGGACCGGAGGGCGGATTTGCGGATGAAGAAATTAATGCATTAGGATCTGATATGCATAAGATTTCTTTAGGAAGAAGAATCCTTCGCACCGAGACAGCAGGCATGGCTACCTTGGCCATGATCATTTATGCTTTAGATTGCTAAACTTAGGAGTAATTATTAATGGAATGCTATTTAGATAATTCTGCCACCACTGTATGCAGTCCTGCTGCTACAGAAAAGATGGTAGAGCTTTTGACTAAGGAATATGGAAATCCATCATCAATGCATCAAAAAGGAATGGATGCAGAAAATGAAATGAGAAAAGCTGCAGAGAAAATCGCGGCAACATTAAAAGTACAACCAAAGGAAATTATCTTTACATCCGGTGGAACGGAATCTAACAATCTTGCAATATTAGGAATTGCGAAAGCGTATAAGAGAAGTGGAATGCATGTGATTACAACACAAATTGAGCATCCATCTGTGGCAAATCCTTTTCATGTGTTAGAAGAGCGTGGATTTGAAGTGACCTATCTTCCTGTTGATGAGCTAGGACATGTTTCATTGCAGTCATTAAAGGAAGTGGTCAGAGAAGATACCATCCTTGTTTCTATGATGTATGTAAATAACGAAATCGGTGCAATTGAGCCAATCTCCGAAATCGGTAATTGGTTAAAGAAAGAGCATCCGAATATTGTCTTTCATGTAGATGCCATTCAGGCATACGGAAAACTTTTGATTCGACCGAAAAAAGAGGGCATTGATTTGCTTTCTGTCAGCGGTCATAAAATTCATGGTCCGAAGGGAAGCGGATTTTTATATATCAAGGATAAGATAAAGATAAAACCAATCATTTTTGGTGGTGGTCAGCAGAATGCACTTCGCTCCGGAACAGAAAATGTGCCGGCAATTGCGGGATTGGGTGTTGCTGCAGAAGAAATCTATCAAAATCATGAGGAAAAGGTTGAGCATTTGTATGCTCTTCGTGATCGCTTTATCCAAGCAATTTCTTCAATGGATGGCGTATCTGTAAATGGCGCCACAAATCATACAAATGCATGTCATATCGTTAGCGTAAGCGTGGAGGGTGTGCGAGCGGAAGTGCTGCTTCATGCACTTGAAGACAGAGGTGTTTATGTCTCTGCAGGAAGCGCTTGTTCTTCCAATAAACCTGCGGTGAGTAGCACATTAAAGGCAATTGGATTAAAAGAGAATCTATTGGATTCTACAGTTCGTTTTAGCTTTTCGATTTATACCACTGAAGAAGAAATTGATTATGCAGTCGAGCAAATGAAGCAATTGATTCCGATGCTTCAAAAATATACAAGACATTAATGATTTGTTTTTGCAAACGTAGGAAAGGTTAAATTTATGTATCAGGCATTTTTGATTAAGTATGCGGAAATCGCAATCAAAGGAAAAAACCGTTATTTATTTGAGGACGCGTTGGTAAAAAATATCAACATCAATTTGAAACAAGTAGAAGGCACATTTCATGTTCGTAAAGAAAGCGGACGAGTATATGTGGAAACAGAGGGCGAATATGATTTTGATGAAGTCATCGAAGCACTTTCGAGAGTCTTTGGTATTGTAGGAATCTGTCCTGTTATTATGATTGAAGACACAGGATTTGAGGATCTTGCGCAAAAAGTGATTGATCATATCAATGAAGCATATACAGACAAAAACTTTACTTTTAAGGTAGATGCAAGACGCGCCAGAAAAAATTATCCTATGACTTCCATGGAAATCAATGCAGCTATAGGTGAACGAATTCTTGAAGCTTTCCCAGAGACAAAGGTTGATGTGCATCATCCGCAAGTGATGATTCATATTGAAGTGCGTCCGCTGATCAACATTTATTCTACGGAAATTCCGGGACCGGGCGGAATGCCGCTTGGAACCGCCGGAAAGGCAATGCTTCTTTTATCAGGCGGAATTGATTCTCCTGTTGCAGGCTATATGATTGCAAAGCGTGGTGTTCAGCTTGAAGCAACCTATTTCCATGCACCGCCTTATACTTCAGAGCGTGCAAAACAGAAGGTAGTGGATTTGGCAAAGAAAGTTGCCAGATACGCAGGCCCAATCAAATTAAATGTTGTTAATTTCACAGATATTCAGTTATATATTTACGAACAGTGTCCGCATGAGGAACTGACAATTATCATGCGTAGATATATGATGAAGATTGCGGAGCATTTTGCAAAAGAAAGCGGATGTCTTGGATTGATTACAGGAGAGAGTATTGGACAGGTTGCAAGCCAGACGATGCAATCTTTGAATGTTACGAACGAAGTATGCGAGCTTCCGGTATATCGCCCGCTGATTGCTTTTGATAAAAATGATATTGTATCGATTTCAGAAAAGATTGATACTTATGAAACTTCGATTTTGCCTTATGAGGATTGCTGTACCATCTTTGTGGCAAAACATCCTGTGACAAAACCGAATCTTGAGTTTATAAAGAAGTCTGAGGAAAAACTTGCAGAACGTATCGATGCCCTTTATCAGGAGGCGATTGATACCACAGAGGTTATCATTTGCAAACCGTAAATAACCCTGCACGGAGTGCTTTTGTATAAACAAAAAGAGTGTGAATCATTCACACTCTTTGTTTACAATTATTCTTCGATGAGATATGGTTTTAAAACTTCCATGATTTCATCTAAGTTGGTATCTGTATGGATTGCAAGATCGATAGGCTTTGAAAGATCTAAGCTGAAGATACCCATGATGGATTTCGCATCAATAACATAACGACCGGAAATCAGGTCAAAATCAAAATCAAATTGAGAAATTGCATTGACGAAAGATTTTACCTTGCCAATAGAGTTTAAGGAAATCTGTACTGTTTTCATTTAGTTAGCCTCCTTTTTGTATTAATCTATGGTTTGATGTTAAAGGTTTTGAACAGAAAAGTCAATTGCATATAGGATGAAAATTATGAAAAAAGCAGCCTTACATAATTTAGGATGTAAAGTAAATGCATATGAAACAGAAGCGATGCAGGAAATATTGGTCCATGCAGGTTATGAAATTGTTGATTTTCATGAGATTGCAGATGTTTATGTCATTAATACCTGTTCTGTAACCAATATCGCAGATCGCAAATCGAGACAGATGATTCACCAGGCGAAAAAAAGAAATCCCAATGGCATTGTAGTAGCAGCCGGCTGCTATGTTCAGACCTCGGAAGAGAAAGCCAAATTGGATCCTGCCATTGATGTGATTTTAGGAAATAATCAAAAGAATCTGCTTTTATCTAAAATCGAAGCAGCATTTGCTGCAAGAGAATCAAATGAGAATACAACGGTAGAAGCGATTTTTGATATCAATAAAGAACGCACAGTATTCGAAGAAATGCAATTATCATCAACTGCAGAACATACCAGAGCATTTATTAAAGTGCAGGACGGATGCAATCAGTTTTGCACCTATTGCATTATCCCTTATGCCCGCGGCAGAATTCGTTCCAGAAAGATTGATGATGTAATTCGGGAACTGACCAATTTGGCGAACCGCGGATTCAAAGAAGTGGTTTTAAACGGAATTCATTTGAGTTCTTACGGCGTTGATTTAGAAGAGGATATCACCTTGATTGATCTGATTCGCAAAGTGCATCAAATCAAAGGAATCGAACGCATTCGTCTGGGTTCGCTGGAACCAAAGATTGTAACAGAGGAATTTGCAAAGGAATTATCAAAACTTTATAAGATTTGTCCGCATTTTCATCTGTCCCTTCAAAGCGGATGTGATGAAACCTTAAAAAGGATGAATCGAAAGTACACAACCATGGAATATTTCAGAGGTTGTGAATTATTGCGCAAATACTTTGATAATCCTGCAATAACCACAGATGTGATTGTGGGTTTTCCGGGTGAAACAGAAGAAGAGTTTGCGCAAACGAAAGCATTTTTGGAAAGCGTTCAATTTTATGAGATGCATATATTCCCTTATTCCAGAAGAAAGGGTACGCCTGCGGACCGTATGAAGGATCAGGTGGCAGATCAAATCAAAAAAGAGCGTAGTCATATACTGTTATCTTTGGAAAAGCAAATGTCAAAGGAATATCGCGATGGTTATGTCGGCACGACAGTGGAAGTGCTTATGGAAGAGCCTTATGAGTACGAAGGAAAAGAGTACTATGTAGGATATACCAAGACCTATGCGAAGATTGCAGTTCCTGCGAAGGCCAATTACACCAATCAAATCGTAAGTGGAACGGTAACAGGATATTTGCAGGATGATATTTTGCTGATGGAGATCAGGTAGAGGGAATTAAAGGTTGTATTTTTCTTGGTTCTAGAGTAAAATACATTAGTGATATTGTATAAATAAGAAAGTCAGGTTATTATGCAGGATATTAATAAAACACAATTTTTCTCAGTACAACCGGAATTGGAAGAAGTAAGCGTCAAAGATGTCATTCGTGACGTATATGAAGCACTTCAGGAAAAGGGCTATAATCCGGTGAATCAGATGGTTGGATATATTATGTCCGGCGATCCAAGCTTTATTACCAGCCATAAGAATGCCAGAAGCAGAATTATGAAGGTAGAGCGCGATGAACTTGTGGAAGAAGTATTAAAAACATATATCGATAATCACTCTTGGGAGTAATCCGTCATGCGTATTTTAGGATTGGATTACGGATCAAAAACAGTTGGGGTAGCGGTTTCGGATCCCCTTGGCATTACTGCACAGGGATTGGAAATCATAAACCGCAAAAGCCCAAGCAAATTGCGCCAAACTTTGGCAAGAATCGAAGAACTTTGCGCCCAATACGAGGTGACAAAGATCGTACTTGGTTTTCCGAAAAACATGAACAATACAGAAGGCGAACGTTGTGAATTGACGAAAGAATTCAAAGCAATGTTAGAAAAGCGCACCAATTTACCGGTGGAGCTCTGGGACGAGCGCCTTACAACTGTCTCTGCAGACCTTGCTATGATGGAAATGGGAATTCGCAGAGAAAATCGTAAGCAGTATGTAGATGAAATTGCTGCTGTTTTTATTTTGCAAGGCTACCTTGATTTACAAGCCAATCAGGCGAAGGGGTAGTTCATTCGTTTATTACTATATTCGTATATTTGAGGTATATTATGGAAAAGGTTTCTTTTGTAGATCCTGAAACAAATGAAGAAGTTTTCTTTGCAGTAGAAGAGGAAACACAAGTAAATGGGATTCAATATCTTCTTGTTTCCGAAGCAGATGCGCCGGAGGATGCAGAAGATGTTAATGCTTATATTTTAAAAGCGCTTCACACGCAAGATGAGGAAGTACTTTACGAAATGGTGAGTGATGATGTTGAATTTGCTGCCATCGCAAAAGTCTTTGCTGAGCTTACGGATGAAGACACTGATGTTTCATTTTAAGTGAATGTACGTGAAATAACTTTAGGAGGTATATTTTGAAGAAAGATAAAAAATTAAATAACGGCCCGAAGCTTAAGATCATTCCATTGGGCGGATTAGAGCAAATTGGAATGAATATTACAGCTTTTGAGTATGAGGACAGTATCATCGTTGTGGATTGCGGTTTGGCTTTCCCTGAGGATGATATGCTTGGTGTTGATCTGGTGATTCCGGACGTGACTTATTTAAAGGACAACATCGAAAAGGTAAAGGGCTTTTTCATTACCCACGGACATGAGGATCATATCGGTGCGATTCCTTATGTACTCCGTGATATTAACGTGCCTATTTATGCAACCAAATTAACCATCGGCATCATCGAGCACAAGCTTGAAGAGCATGATATGTTAAAAAAGGTAAAGCGTAAGGTCGTAAAATACGGTCAGCATATTAATTTAGGCTGTTTTAGAGTAGAATTTATTAAAACAAATCATAGTATTCAGGATGCGGCAGCACTTGCGATTTATTCGCCGGCCGGAATTGTGGTACATACAGGTGATTTCAAGGTTGATTATACTCCGGTCTTCGGAGATGCCATTGATTTACAGCGTTTTGGCGAAATCGGAAAGAAAGGTGTTTTGGCACTTTTATGTGATTCAACCAATGCGGAACGCCCAGGATTTACACAATCCGAGAGAACTGTAGGTAAGGCACTTGAGAATATTTTTGCTGATCATAAGGATTCGCGAATTATCATTGCAACCTTTGCTTCTAACGTAGACCGTGTTCAGCAGATTATTAACTGCGCAAATCAATACGGAAGAAAAGTCGCAATTGAGGGACGAAGCATGGTAAATATCATTTCCATTGCGTCTGAACTTGGATATTTAAGTCTTCCGGACAATATATTGATTGAATCCGATAATTTGAAGAATTATCCGGATGACAGAACCGTTATCATCACCACCGGAAGTCAGGGAGAATCGATGGCTGCCTTATCACGTATGGCAAATGGCACGCATAGAAAAGTTTCGATCAAGCCGGGCGATACAATTGTATTTAGCTCAAATCCGATTCCGGGAAACGAAAAGTCGGTTACGGATGTGATCAATGAGTTGATGAGAAAAGGTGCGGATGTTATTTTCCAGGATGTACATGTTTCAGGTCATGCCTGCATCGAAGATATCAAATTGATTTATCAGTTGGTTAATCCAAAGTTCTCTGTGCCTGTTCACGGAGAATATAAGCATCTTGTGGCACAGGCGAAAATTGCAAAAGAACTTGGCTATGACAGCGAGCATATCAAAATCCTTTCTTCCGGAGATGTGCTTGAAATAGATGAAAATTCCGCAAAAGTCACCGGAAAGGTGCATGTGGGAAATGTCATGGTTGATGGTCTTGGAGTAGGTGATGTCGGTAATATCGTAATCCGTGATAGACAGAAGCTTGCGCAGGATGGTATCATCATTGTTGTAATGACATTGGAGCGCGGCAGCGGACAGCTTTTGGCCGGTCCGGATATTGTCAGCAGAGGTTTCGTATATGTGCGAAATTCAGAAAGCTTAATGGATGACGCTCAGGCTGTCATTGATGCAACAATGGAATATTGTCAGGATAATAATATTTCTGACTGGGGTAAGATTAAGAACTTGATTAAGGATGATCTTGGAGATTTCGTATGGAAAGAGACCCAGAGATGTCCAATGATTATGCCAATCATTATGGAAGTTTAGGAGTTTTTATGAACGTAAACAAAGCTTTACTAACCTTTATTAAAATCGGTGTGGCAATCATTTTTTTGCTGGTTGTGATTTATGCCTGCATGCATTTTAGCGATGTGGGATTTGATTTCGGATATCGTATCTTTACAGAAGAAGCGATTGATGAAGCGCCGGGAACTGATATCATGGTTCAGGTGGAAGACGGAATGTCTGCAAAAGAACTTGGAGAAATGTTAGAAGATAAAGGTTTGATTCGAGATGCGAATTTGTTTGTATTACAATTAAATCTTTCTGCTTATGCCAAGAAAATCAAAGCAGGCGTTTATACGCTGAATACTTCACAGACAGCAAAAGAAATGATTGTCATCATGAGTGGAAACACCATCGAGAGTACAGAAGGTACAGAAACCATGGAAGGTACAGAAACGAATTCCGGCGAAAGTGAAGCACAAACAACAGGAGAGCAATAATATGATAGTTGATGAACGTCTTGTGACATTTATCAACTCCTTTGACTCCGGGAATACACCAATTTTGGATGAAATTGAAAAAGAAGCTCTGGATTCCGCAGTTCCGATTATTCGGAAGGAAATGCAGAGCTTTTTGAAATTTTTACTGGCGGCGCAACGTCCCATGCGAATCTTGGAAGTTGGAACGGCAGTTGGTTTTTCGGCAATTTTGATGTGTGAATATGATCCGGTTCCTTGTGAGTTGGTCACAATTGAAAATTATGATAAAAGAATTCCAATTGCAAAAGAGAACTTTAAAAGAGCCGAGAAACAATCTCAAATCACATTGCTCGAAGGGGATGCAATGGAAATTCTGCCGACATTAGAAGGGCAATTTGATCTGATCTTTATGGACGCGGCAAAGGGGCAATATATTAACTTTTTCCCTGAAATCATGCGTCTGCTTAAGAATGGCGGCATCCTGCTTTCTGACAATGTATTACAGGATGGGGATGTGGTCGAAAGTCATTATATTGTAGAACGACGAAATCGAACCATTTATAAGAGGATGAGAGATTATTTATTTGAATTGACACATCGGGATGATTTGACAACCACCATTTTGCCGGTGGGAGATGGAATCACAGTATCTGTCAAGAATGATAGAGCAAATGTTTAAAGGAGTTAAAATGAGACATAACGTGGAATTACTTGTGCCGGCTTCTAGTTTAGAAGTATTAAAGATTGCTGTTATCTACGGCGCGGATGCAGTATATATCGGAGGAGAAGCCTTTGGTTTGCGCGCAAAAGCAAAGAATTTTACCATGGAAGAGATGGCGGAAGGAATTGCATTTGCACATGCACACAATGTCAAAGTTCATGTAACTGCTAATATTTTGGCACATAACTATGATTTAGATGGCGTAAGAGAGTATTTGACAGAACTAGAGAATATGAAGCCGGAAAGACCTGATGCCTTAATCATTGCTGATCCTGCTATCTTTATGATTGCTGGCGAAGTGGCGCCTCATATTGAAAGACATATCAGTACTCAGGCAAATAATACCAATTATGAAACCTACCTGTTCTGGCATAATCTTGGAGCTGATCGTGTGGTAGCGGCCAGAGAATTGTCTTTAAAAGAGATTAAAGAGATTAGAGCGCATATTCCAAAGGATATGGAAATTGAGTCATTTATTCATGGCGCAATGTGTATCTCATATTCCGGAAGATGTCTGCTTTCTAATTATTTCACAGGAAGAGATGCCAATAAAGGCGCTTGCACACATCCGTGCAGATGGAAATACTCTGTTGTGGAGGAAAAGCGTCCGGGTGAATATTTACCGGTATATGAAAATGAACGTGGTACTTTTATTTTCAATTCAAAGGATTTGTGTATGATCGAGCATATTCCGGATATGATTGATGCCGGGATTGATTCTTTTAAAATCGAAGGACGTATGAAGACTGCATTATATGTAGCAACTGTTGCGCGAACCTATCGCAAAGCGTTTGATGATTTCTTTACATCAAAAGAGCAATATGAATCCAATATGGATTGGTACCGTGAGCAGATTCGCAGCTGTACCTATCGTCAGTTTACGACAGGCTTTTTCTATGGAAAACCTTCGGAGGATAGCCAGATTTATGATAATAACACCTACGAGCAAGGCTATACTTACTTAGGAATTGTGGGAGAAGCAAACGAAGATGGCTTATATCGAATGGAGCAAAGAAATAAATTCTCCGTTGGTGAAGAAATCGAAATTATGAAACCAAACGGAGATAATATTCCTGCTATCGTCACAAAGATGGTAGATGAAGAGGGCAAACCAATTGAATCCTGCCCGCATTCTAAACAAGTATTCTATGTGGAATTAGATCATGGAAGAAAATTAGATCAGTTTGATATTTTAAGAAGAAAAGAAGATCATGCAATTGCATTAGATTAAAAAAACAAAGAGTCACTATGTGGCTCTTTGCTTTTTTATGATATAGATAATTTCTCCGAAATTCCTATATCATAAAAAGCGCTCCGCTATGGATGCGCACTCGCGCAATAGGAATATGTTGCTTTCAGCAACTGCGCTCGGCGCGAGCATGTTGCAAGCAACATGCTATCTTGTTATTATCATAATATTAAAAGATGAAACTTAATAAAGTCTTGCTGTTTCATTTAGCAATAATGCATCAAGCAAAGTGATGGCAGCCATGGCTTCTACTACAGGCACCGCGCGAGGAACGATAATCGGATCGTGGCGACCTTTAATCGATATCTCGATTTCTTCACCGTTTTTATTGACAGTATGCTGTGTCGCTGAAATGGATGGGGTTGGTTTGATTGCACATCGAAATACAATCGGCGTTCCATCACTGATTCCGCCTAAAATTCCGCCGGCATGATTTGTCTTTTTGGAGACTGAGCCATCTTGCATCATAAAAGAATCATTGTTCTGTGAACCGCGTAGATTGGCCACTTCGAATCCATCACCGATTTCAAAGCCTTTTACAGCGCCAATGGAGAAAATCGCTTTCGCCAGATTGGCATCTAATTTATCAAAAACAGGATCGCCCAAGCCGGCCGGAACACCTTCGATTATACATTCGATGATTCCACCTGCGGAATCACCCTCATTCATACATTGAACCAAATATTCTTCCGCTTTTTCAAATGCGTCATGATCTGGCATTCTAAGCGGATTTTTTTCAATTTCTTCAAAATCATATGCATTGCAAGATACCGGACCGATGGATTTTGCATATGCCTTGATTTCGATTCCTTTTTGTTTCAAAAGTAAATCTGCGACAGCACCGGCGGCAACGCGACCAATTGTCTCGCGACCGGAGGAACGACCACCTCCGCGGTAATCGCGAAAGCCGTACTTTGTATCAAATCCGAAATCTGCATGACCCGGACGGAAGTAGGAAGCGATTTCGCTATAATCCTTTGATTTTTGATTTTGATTCATCACAACCATCATAATCGGAGTTCCGGTGGTTTTGCCTTCGAAAACACCGGATAAGATTTCAACAGCATCAGCCTCTTTGCGAGGGGTGGAAAATTTAGATTGTCCAGGTGCGCGACGGTCTAAATAGGGTTGAACAAGTTCTTCCGAAAGCGTAAGCCCCGCCGGACAACCATCGATGATGACACCGATGCCTTTACCGTGAGATTCTCCGAATGTTGTGACTTTAAATATTGTTCCGAAACTTGATCCTGCCATAATTTGCTCCTTTAAAGTAATAAACAATTTAGACTCATTATAGAGAAAGCAATCACAATTCGCAAGGCGCAAAGGCAATAAAATGTGGAATAGGTAATGGAAAAAACATAGAATCCATGATATACTCATACATGTTTTTTTAGTATACAATCCCTTTCGGAAAGGATAGAGATAAAAATATGGCAAAATATGATTTGTTAAAAACAGAAGGAAGAGCAAAGCGTGGCACATTTCATACCGTGCATGGCGATATTCAGACTCCTGTTTTTATGAATGTTGGAACAGTGGGAGCAATCAAAGGCGCTGTTTCCACAGAAGATTTAAAAGAAATTAAATGTCAGGTCGAATTATCAAATACTTATCATCTACATGTTCGAACCGGAGATAAAACCATTAAGGAATTAGGTGGTTTACATAAGTTTATGGTTTGGGACAGACCGATTTTAACCGATTCCGGCGGATTTCAGGTTTATTCGCTGGCCGGATTGCGCAAAATCAAAGAAGAAGGCGTTCATTTTCATTCTCATATTGATGGAGCGAAAATCTTTATGGGACCTGAGGAGAGTATGCAGATTCAGTCCAATTTAGGTTCGACCATTGCAATGGCATTTGATGAATGTCCGCCTGCGCTCGCTGAACGCAAATATGTGGAGGATTCTGTAGCCAGAACCACCAGATGGCTCAGTCGATGCAAGACAGAAATGGCAAGGCTTAATGGTTTAGAGGATACAGTCAATCCAAATCAGCTTCTCTTTGGAATTAATCAGGGCGCAATTTTTGATGACATTCGAATTGACCATGCGAAACGCATTTCTGAAATGGATTTGGATGGATATGCCGTTGGAGGTCTTGCAGTTGGAGAGAGCCACGAAGAGATGTATCACGTGTTAGAGGAAACAGTTCCTTATCTCCCTCAGGACAAGCCGACCTATTTGATGGGAGTCGGAACTCCTGCAAATATCTTAGAAGGTGTTGAACGCGGTGTGGATTTCTTTGATTGTGTTTATCCAAGCCGAAACGGAAGACATGGCCATGCCTATACAAAATTCGGCAAGTTAAACTTGAACAATAAAAAATTCGAAAAAGACATGCGCCCAATCGAGGAAGGCTGCAATTGCCCTGCATGCCGTAAGTATTCCCGCGCATATATTCGTCATTTGTTAAAGGCAGGAGAGATGCTTGGCCTTCGACTGATGGTCCTTCATAATCTATATTTCTATAATAATATGATGGAGGAAATTCGTGCTGCCTTAGACGAGGGACGATTTGCATCTTATAAAGCGAATTTACTTGATTCCATGGAACATGGTCAGGATTAGGAATATTCCGGGGTTAATTCGAAAAACTTTATTAAGAAAGCCAAAAACGCTTGCGAGTAAAAGCGTTCTTGTGTAAAATATTTTCTAGCATATTTTTTAGGAGGAACACAAATGTTGTTATCTGTTTTATTAGACTCAAGCACCACTGCGAGCGCAAGCAATCCAATGAGTGCTATCACTATGGTTTTATGGTTAGTAATATTATTCGGTATCATGTATTTCCTTATGATTCGTCCTCAGAAGAAGGAACAGAAGAAAAAGGAAGCAATGTTAAATGATGTTGGAATTGGCGATACCGTACTTACAACAAGCGGATTTTACGGAACCATCATCGACATCCAGGACGATACTGTCATTGTTGAGTTCGGTAACAATAAGAACTGCCGTATTCCGATGGCTAAGTCTGCAATCGCAGATATCGAGAAGCCGGAAGATGCTGTTGCAGCTGCACAGGATGTGGTTGAAGATAAGGTTGAAACCGAGAAGAAAGGTCTTTTTGGAAAGAAGAAAGACGCTGAATAATATTAAGAATAGATATCATCAGAGATCTCTGTATTCACAGAGGTCTCTTTTTTTGAATTTATCATTGGATTAAAATTTCATTTTACTCATGTGTAAGATGAAATTTTTTAAACATAGAGATTTTTTAGTGAATATCTGTTATGATATCTGTCAGATGCGAAAATTTGAATTTAAGATGAAATGAAATTGAACACTGTAATATAAACAATTTTAATGACAAAAATATCTTGTATAACATTATGTTATGAGATTTATAAAAAAGTACGATATTCTTTTCGGTTGAAAAGCGTGATTTATTGCTTTAATATATTAAATGATTATGATTTGGATTGATGATAGGTCAATCAATATGTAAAAAGTGAGGTACAAATAATGGATTGTCGTATTGGCGTAATTTCCGGAGATGGAATAGGACCGGAAATCGTAACAGAAGCCAAGAAAGTGTTAGATCAAATTGGTGTTAAATTTGGACATCAATTTCATTATACGGAAATTTTGATGGGCGGATGCTCCATCGATGCAACAGGAGTTCCGCTGACAGATGAAGCGATTGAGGAAGCGCTTGCATCAGACGCGGTATTGATGGGGTCAATCGGAGGAAATACTGCAACTAGTCCTTGGTATAAACTTGCTCCGGAGCTTAGACCGGAAGCCGGACTTTTAAAATTAAGAAAATCACTTAATTTATTTGCGAATTTAAGACCTGCTTATTTATATAAAGAATTATCCGCAGCCTGCCCGCTTCGTGCAGATATTATCGGAGACGGATTCGATATGATGATTATGAGAGAGTTGACCGGCGGATTATATTTCGGTGCAAGAGAGACCAAAGAAGTAAACGGGCTTATGACAGCAACCGATACTTTAACTTATAACGAAGAAGAAATTCGAAGAATTGCAAAACGTGGATTTGATATTGCAATGAAGCGTCGCAAGAAAGTCACTTCTGTAGACAAAGCAAATGTGCTTGATTCATCAAGACTTTGGAGAAAAGTAGTAGAGGAAGTTGCAAAGGATTATCCGGAAGTAAGCTATGAGCATATGCTTGTGGACAATGCTGCAATGCAGCTTGTAAAAGATCCAAAGCAGTTCGATGTGATTTTAACAGAGAATATGTTTGGAGATATTTTATCTGATGAAGCTAGTATGGTAACCGGTTCCATCGGAATGTTATCATCAGCCAGCTTAAATGATACGAAATTCGGACTTTATGAACCAAGCGGCGGTTCAGCACCGGATATTGCAGGAAAGGGAATTGCAAATCCGATTGCAACCATTCTTTCGGCTGCGATGATGCTTCGCTATTCCTTTGATTTGGATCAGGAAGCAAATGCAATTGAAAATGCTGTTAAAGCAGTTTTAAAAGAAGGATATCGCACCATCGATATCATGCCTCAGCCGGGTGAATCCACAGAGGGAATCACTCAGGTTGGCACAGCGCAAATGGGCGATTTGATTGCAGAGAGAGTATAAATTTTAGATATAAGATTAAGAGAAGGAGATGTAATCATGAAGAGTGACAACGCAAGAGCAGGAATGCAGCAAGCACCTGCAAGAAGCTTATTCAATGCTTTGGGATTTACAAAAGAAGAATTAAAGAAACCTATGGTTGGTATTGTAAGTTCATACAATGAAATCGTACCGGGCCATATGAATATCGACAAGATTGTGGACGCCGTTAAACTCGGTGTTGCTGAAGCCGGCGGTGTTCCGGTTGTATTCCCTGCAATCGCAGTATGCGATGGTATCGCAATGGGACATGTGGGAATGAAATATTCTCTGGTAACCCGTGATTTAATTGCTGATTCTACAGAATGTATGGCAATTGCACATCAGTTTGATGCACTTGTTATGGTTCCGAACTGTGATAAGAACGTTCCGGGCCTTTTGATGGCAGCTGCACGTCTTGATTTACCGACCGTTTTTGTATCAGGCGGACCAATGCTTGCCGGACATGTAAAAGGTAAGAAAAGATCATTATCATCTATGTTCGAGGCTGTTGGCTCTTATGCTGCAGGTACGATGACTGAGGATGATGTGGATGAATTTGTAGAAAAGGTTTGCCCAACCTGTGGCTCTTGCTCAGGTATGTATACAGCAAATTCTATGAACTGCTTAACAGAAGCACTTGGTATGGGACTTCGCGGAAATGGAACCATTCCTGCAGTCTATTCTGAGCGTATCCGTCTTGCAAAGCATGCCGGAATGGCAGTTATGGATCTCTGGAAGAAGGGAATTACAGCACGCCAGATTATGACAAAAGAAGCAATCATGAATGCGCTTACTGTAGATATGGCACTTGGCTGCTCCACAAATTCTATGTTGCATCTTCCTGCAATTGCACATGAAATCGGATTTGACTTTGATATCAGCTTTGCAAATCCAATCAGCGAGAAGACACCAAATCTTTGCCATCTTGCTCCGGCAGGCCCGACTTATATGGAGGATTTAAATGAAGCCGGCGGTGTTTATGCCGTCATGAAAGAATTGGCAGATATTGGATTAATCAATACCGATTGTATGACTGTAACCGGTCAGACAATGGGAGAGAATATTAAGAATGCTGTAAACTTAGATCCTGAAGTAATCCGTACAGTAGATAATCCTTATTCTAAGACTGGTGGACTTGCAGTATTAAAGGGAAATCTCGCTCCGGACGGATCTGTTGTAAAGCGTTCTGCCGTAGTAGATGAGATGCTTGTTCATGAAGGCCCTGCACGTGTATTTGATTGCGAAGAGGATGCAATTGCTGCAATTAAGGGTGGCAAGATTGTAAAGGGCGATGTAGTCGTTATTCGATATGAAGGACCTAAGGGCGGTCCTGGTATGCGCGAAATGTTAAATCCAACTTCTGCAATCGCAGGAATGGGACTTGGCAGTTCTGTAGCATTGATTACTGACGGAAGATTCTCAGGAGCAAGCCGTGGCGCTTCTATCGGACATGTTTCACCGGAAGCTGCAGTTGGCGGTCCAATCGCTCTTGTAGAAGAGGGAGATTTGATTAAGATCAATATCCCTGCTATGACCATCGAACTTGCTGTTTCAGATGAAGTATTAGCTGAACGCAAGGCTAAATGGCAGCCGAGAGAGCCTAAGGTTACAACCGGCTATTTAAGAAGATATCAGGCAATGGTTACTTCTGGTGCAACCGGAGCAATCTTAAAGACACCTGAATTATAGAATTTAGTAGAAATAAATGTGAGAGGAATAAATCAATTATGCAATTAAATGGATCTCAGATTTTAATTGAATGTTTAAAAGAACAGGGCGTAGATACTGTTTTTGGATATCCGGGCGGAGCAATTTTAAATGTATATGATGAACTTTATAATCATCCGGAAATCAAACATGTTCTGACAAGCCATGAACAGGGTGCATCCCATGCGGCCGATGGATATGCGAGAAGTACCGGTAAAGTCGGTGTTTGCTTTGCAACAAGCGGACCTGGAGCAACCAATTTAGTAACAGGAATTGCCACAGCTTATATGGATTCTGTTCCGATGGTGGCTGTCACTTGCAACGTAGGTGTGTCTCTTTTGGGAAAAGATAGTTTTCAGGAGATTGATATCACCGGTATTACAATGCCGATTACAAAACATAATTTTATCGTAAAAGATGTCAATAAACTTGCAGAGACTGTCAGACGTGCCTTCTCAATTGCCAGAAACGGCAGACCTGGTCCTGTATTAATTGATATTCCAAAGGATGTAACTGCAAATAAAGCAGATTATGTAAAACAAGAAATCGACTTTACAAAAAAGCTCGAAGAAATCGATATGGATTCCATCGAACGTGCGGTGAAGCTGATTAAAGCATCGAAAAAGCCATATATCTTTGTAGGCGGCGGTGCTGTAATTTCCGAAGCAAATGAAGAATTAAAGAAGTTTGCTGATTTGGTAGATGCACCTGTGTGCGATACCTTGATGGGAAAGGGCGCTTTTGACGGAACCAATCCTAGATATACAGGTATGCTTGGAATGCATGGTACAAAGACTTCAAACTTAGGTGTGAGTCAATGTGATTTGTTAATTGCAATTGGAACCCGTTTTTCCGATCGTGTATTGGGCAATGCGAAGACATTTGCAAAGCATGCGAAGATTTTACAGTTTGATATTGATCCGGCTGAAATTAATAAGAATGTGGCAACCGTCAGTGATGTGATCGGAGACGTGACTCAGATTCTTCAGATTATCAACGAAAAGTTAGAGCAGCAAAAGCATGAAGAATGGATGAAACTTGTATCCGAGAAAAAGGCACAATTCCCTTTGGCAATTCCTGAAGCCGGATTGACTGGTCCTTATATCATCAATCAAATTTATGAGCAGACAAAGGGCGATGCGATTATGGTTACAGAAGTTGGCCAGCATCAGATGTGGGCGGCACAGTATTACTCCTACAAGAATCCGCGTACACTGTTAACTTCCGGAGGCCTTGGAACTATGGGATACGGTTTGGGCGCAGCAATTGGTGCACAGACTGCAAATCCGGATAAGACAGTCATCAATATTGCAGGTGACGGATGTTTCCGTATGAATATGAATGAACTTGCAACGGCTTCAAGAGAGAATCTACCTCTGATCGAAGTTATCATCAACAATCATGTTTTGGGCATGGTTCGCCAGTGGCAAACCCTGTTTTACAATAAGCATTATTCTGCAACCATCTTAGATGACGGTGCAGATTATGTAAAACTTGCAGAAGCACTTGGTTGCGATGCAAGACGAGTTACCACAAAAGAGGAATTTGAATCGGCATTTGCGGAAGCACTGCAATCGAAGAAGCCATTTGTTATCGATTGTATCATCGATGCAGATGACAAAGTATGGCCAATGGTTGCACCTGGAAAACCAATTAATGAAGCATTTGACGAAGCAGATTATAAAGCGAAAAACAGCTAGGAGGACATGAAAAAAATGAGCAGAGTTTACAATTTTTCCGCAGGACCTGCAGTACTTCCGGAGGAAGTATTGAAAGAAGCAGCAGATGAGATGTTGGATTATAAAGGATCCGGAATGTCAGTTATGGAAATGAGTCATCGTTCTAAGGTATATGATGATATCATTAAAGAAGCAGAAGCTGATTTAAGGGAACTGATGAACATTCCTGACAATTATAAAGTGTTATTCCTGCAGGGCGGCGCAAGCCAGTTCTTTGCTGAAGTTCCTATGAACATGATGAAGAACAAGAAAGCCGGATATATTTTGACCGGTCAGTGGGCAAAGAAGGCTTTCCAGGAAGCTAAGATTTATGGTGAAGCAGTAGAACTTGCTTCTTCAGCCGATAAGACATTCTCTTATATTCCGGATTGCAGCGATTTACCAATCACTGATGATATGGATTATGTTTACATTTGCGAGAATAATACAATTTACGGAACCAAATTTAAAACTTTGCCAAATACAAAGGGTAAAGATCTTGTATCTGATATTTCATCATGCTTTTTATCTGAGCCGATTGATGTCAGCAAGTATGCAGTTGTATACGGCGGCGTTCAAAAGAACGTTGGACCTGCTGGTGTTGTAATCGCAATCATTCGTGAGGATTTGATTACAGATGATGTACTTCCTGGAACTCCTACCATGTTAAAGTGGAAGACTCAGGCAGATAATGATTCCCTTTATAATACACCACCTTGCTACAATATTTATATTTGCGGAAAGGTATTCAAGTGGATTAAGAAGATGGGCGGCCTTGAGGCAATGAAAAAGCACAACGAAGCAAAGGCTAAGATTCTTTACGATTACTTAGATCAAAGCAAGCTTTTCAAGGGAACCGTTGTGAAGGAAGATCGTTCTTTGATGAATGTTCCTTTTGTTACAGGTGATGCAGATCTTGATGCTAAATTTGTTAAGGAAGCAGCCGCAGCCGGATTTGTAAATCTTAAGGGACATCGTACTGTAGGTGGTATGCGTGCATCTATCTACAATGCTATGCCAACAGAAGGTGTAGAGAAATTAGTTGCATTTATGAAAGAATTTGAAGCAGCAAATTCATAAATTATAAAGGAGAATCAAAATTCATGTTTAACTATACTTGCTTAAATCCGATTGCCGGAGTTGGACTTGATTTATTTTCAAATCAGTACAATAAAGTTGATGATATTAAAGAAGCAGATGCCGCACTTGTCAGAAGCGCAGCAATGCATGAGATGGAATTTGGAGACAATCTTCTTGCTGTAGCAAGAGCCGGCGCCGGCGTCAATAATATTCCACTTGAGAAATGCGCTGAGCAGGGTATCGTAGTATTCAATACACCGGGTGCAAATGCAAATGGTGTAAAGGAATTGGTATTCGCAGGAATGCTTTATGCTTCCCGTGATATTGTAGGCGGTATCGATTGGTGCTTAAAGAACCAGGATGATGAAAATATTGCAAAGACCGCAGAAAAGCAGAAGAAGAATTTCGCAGGAACTGAAATCTCAGGAAAGAAGCTTGGTGTAATCGGTCTTGGTGCAATCGGTGCTTTGGTTGCAAATGCCGCAATTGAGCTTGGTATGGAAGTATACGGATATGATCCATATATCTCTATTCAGGCTGCATGGAGCTTAAACAGAAGTGTAAAGCATGTTACAAACGTAGAAGATATTTACAAGGAATGTGATTTTATCACAATTCATGTACCGCTTTTGGATAATACAAAGAAGATGATCGATGCAAAAGCAATCAGTATGATGAAGCCTTCTGCAATTGTATTGAACTTTGCAAGAGATCTTTTGGTTGATGAAGAAGCAATCGTAGATGCACTTTCAGCAGGAAAGCTGAGAAAGTATATTTCAGATTTCCCAAATACTACAACAGTAGGTGCAAAGGGATGTATTGTAACTCCTCATTTAGGAGCTTCAACAGAGGAATCAGAGGATAACTGTGCAATTATGGCAGTTCGTGAGGTCCGCGATTATCTCGAGAACGGAAATATTGTGCATTCCGTAAACTATCCTGCAAATAACATGGGCGCATGCACTACAGCAGGTCGAATCGGTATTTTACATAAGAATGTAGCCGGAATGATTGGACAGTATACAACCATTCTCGGTGCTGCAAATGTAAATGTGGCTGACCTCTCAGATAAGGGTAAAGGCGATTATGCATATGCTTTGATTGATGTGGATTCATCTGTAGATGAGGATACATTGGCAAAACTTCGTGCATTGGATGGCGTTATCCGCGTTCGTGTGATTAAATAATAAGACTTAAAACAAGCCGGTCTGATGAAGTCATTGGACCGGCTATTTTAGATAGGAGATATGATGGCAACAATTAAACCGTTTCAATGTGTAAGACCAGCAGAAAATATGGCAGAAACCATTGCTGCATTACCATATGATGTTTATAACAGAGCAGAAGCAAAGGAAGTTGTGGCAAAAAATCCATCCAGCTTTTTGGCCATTGATCGTGCTGAGACTAGCTTTCCGGATGATGTGGATACCTATGCAGAATGCGTATACGAAAAGGCTGCATCAATGCTTCAAGAATGGATTGCGGATGGACGATTTATCAGAGATGAGAGAAACTGCTATTACATTTATCAGCTGATTATGAACGGACGTGCTCAAACAGGAATCGTAGCCTGTGCGTCTATTGATGATTATCAAAATTCAATCATCAAGAAGCACGAAAATACCAGAGCGGACAAGGAAGCTGACCGAATTCATCACGTGGATTCGCTGAATGCGCAGACCGGGCCGATTTTCCTTGCTTATCGTGCAAATGATGTGATTCGAAATGTGGTTCAAAAGACCATGAAAAATGCACCACTTTATGATTTTGTTTCAGATGATTCTATTACACATAGAGTTTGGGTGATTTCAGAAGCCGCTGATATCGATTCTGTGAAGCAAGCATTTGCACAAATGAACGAAATCTATATTGCGGATGGACATCACAGAGCAGCAAGTGCTGTGAAAGTGGGTCTGAAAAGAAGACAAGAAAACCCGGGCTATACAGGTGATGAGGAATTTAATTATTTCTTGAGTGTATTATTTCCGGATGAAGAATTGATGATTATGGATTATAATCGAGTTGTAAAAGACTTAAATGATTTGTCTGAATCAGAATTTTTAGAAGAGATGAGAAATCGTTTCTTTTTGCAAGAGATGACTGATGAAGAAATTGCAGAAAAAGAAAATATCAAACCAAAGCAAAAGGGACATTTCTCAATGTATCTTGGGCAAAAATGGTATGCATGTAAGATGAAACCGGAATCCATGTCTAATGATCCGGTAGGAGGACTCGATGTTTCTATTTTGCAGAATGTCGTCTTAGAGCCGGTTCTTGGAATCGAAGATCCCAAGACTGATCCACGGATTGACTTTGTGGGAGGAATTCGAGGCATGGAAGAATTGGAGCGTCGCGTAAATACCGATTGTAAGGTCGCATTTGCAATGTATCCTACTTCTATTTCCGAATTGTTTGCAGTGGCAGACGCCGGTCGTCTGATGCCGCCGAAGTCCACCTGGTTTGAACCAAAATTACGTAGTGGTCTTTTTATACATGAAATTTAAGGGGGAACAATAATGCTTTTATTGGATGCAACTGAAGCAACTGATTTGGGAACAGCAGTAGAAAATCCGGGTGTGATTATGAAATATTTAGAAGATTCGGTTCCTGTGCTGCTTTCATTTTTGGTTCAACTCATCATTGCTATATTGGTATTGATTATCGGCGGAAAGCTAATCAAATGGATTGTAAAGCTTGTGCGCAAATCATTGGATAAAAGTCGTATCGAGGATAGTGTCAGCGGATTTTTGTGCTCACTCATCAAGTATGCATTATATTTTGTGCTTGTGATGGTCGTGTTATCTCAATTCGGACTGACAACCGGTTCCGTAGTCGCAGTACTTGGTTCAGCCGGACTGACATTAGGACTTTCATTTCAGGGAAGCTTGTCAAATTTTGCAGGCGGTGTATTGATTCTGTTACTTAAGCCTTTTAAGGTTGGCGATTACATTTTGGAAAAAGCCTCAGGTTTAGAAGGAACAGTTAGCGATATCACAATTTTCTATACCAAATTAACAACCGTAGACAACAAAGAAGTATCGGTGCCAAATGGAAATCTTTCAAACAATAGCATTATCAATTATACGAAGAATGATAAGCGAAGAGTGGATATCAATGTGGCAGTGGCATACGATTCTGATTTGAAAGAAGTAAAGGCAGTTCTCGAGAATGTGGCCAGAAGCCATGAGCTTGTACTTCTAGACGAACCGATTGATGCCTTTGTGGCAGAGCTTGAAGATAGCGGGATTAAGATGGAATTACGTGCATGGTGTGCGACCGCAAATTACTGGAAAGTGAAGTGGGATTTAACCGAAAATGTTAAGAAATCAATGGATGAAGCAGGGGTAAATATTCCATTCCCACAGCTCGATGTAAAAATTAGACAATAATTTTTTAAATTGTTGCAATTAATAGTGCAATATGATACATTAATTATGTTGTATGTAGTTTTTTTTAGGAGGTTTTTAAAAAAATGAAACAGGGAACAGTAAAGTGGTTCAATGCCAAGAAGGGCTATGGTTTTATCACCGACGAGTCAGGAGAAGAAGTATTTGTACACTTCACTGCAATTAATTCCGACGGATTCAAGGAATTAAAGGACGGTGAGAAGGTAGAATACGAAGTTGTGGAAGGTGCGAAAGGCCCTCAGGCAGCAAATGTATCCCGTTTAGGAGCATAGAGAGTATTGAATCATAAGGAGCTATCGAAAGATAGCTTCTTATTTTTTGTCTTGAATCTACAAAAATCATAAAATTTGTAGTATGATGAACTATATGCATTTTGGAGGATGATACATGTTTGAATTAAATCAAATTCCGGCTTATGCGCTGGAAAAAGAAGAAAACTTATCTGATATTTCGTCAACAGGTTATCTGTTTCGACATAAAAAGAGCGGAGCGAGAATTGCTGTCATTTCAAATGATGATGATAATAAAGTCTTTTCAATCGCTTTTCGTACGACTCCGGTAAATGAAACCGGTGTCTTTCATATCATTGAGCATACAACCTTATGCGGCTCTCAAAAATATCCGGTAAAAGACCCATTTATCGATTTGGCAAAGGGATCTCTAAATACGTTTTTGAACGCAATTACATTCCCGGATCGTACAGCATATCCGATTGCAAGCTATAATGATCAGGATTTTAAAAATTTAATGGATGTTTATCTGGATGCAGTATTTTCACCAATGCTGTTAAAAGAAGAGAAAATCTTCCGCCAGGAAGGTTGGCATTATGAGATGGAAGATGCGGACTCTGATTTGACCATAAATGGTGTGGTTTACAACGAGATGAAGGGTTCATATTCTTCAGAGGATAGCATTTTGCATCACAAAATTATGTCTTCACTTTATCCGGACAATACCTATGGAAAGGATTCCGGAGGAAATCCGGAGGCAATTGCCGATTTGACTTACCGTGAATATGTAGATACATATCACAAGTATTATCATCCTTCAAATTCGTTTATTTATCTCTATGGAGATTTGGATATAGTAGAGCGATTAAACTACTTGGATCAGGAATATCTGTCTAAATATGATTACCTGGACATGGATACCAATGTGAAGGTTCAAAAAGCTTTTGATAAGAGACGTTATTTCGAAGAAGAATATCCTGTAGCTTCAGAAGCTTCCACAGAGGATGCAACTTATCTTTCATTGAATTTCGTGGTAGGAGATGCCTTAGATAAAAAGACTGCCATGGCAATGGACCTTTTGGATTATGCTTTGATTTCTGCTCCGGGTGCTCCTGTAATGAAGGCACTTTTAGATGCGGGAATCGGAAAAGATATTTATTCAGAATATATTTCATCCACACGTCAGGGAAGTTTTGCAATCATTGCAAAGGGCGCAAATGCAAAGGACAAAGATCGCTTCGTTGAAATCGTAGAGAATACTTTGCGTGAGCAGGCGGAAAAAGGACTGGATCATGAATCATTGCTTGCAGGCATTAACAGCAATGAATTCACGTATCGCGAAGCTGATTATGGAATGTTCCCTAAGGGATTAATGTATATGCTTAAGGTTTACGATGGCTGGATGTATGATGATGATAAACCTTTTATGTATGTACAGCTTTTAGATACCTATGCAGAGTTAAAAAAGGAAATCGGAACAGGTTATTTCGAAGATTTGATCAAAGAGAAGTTCTTAAATAATTCTCATAGCACTGTATTAACCTTAAGTCCGAATCCGGGCATGGTAGGAAGACAGGAAGAAGCTTTAAAGCAAGCCTTACAGCAGAAGAAAGATTCTTTGAGCAAAGAAGAGATAGATCGCATCGTTCGGGAAACAAAGGAGTTGCACGAATATCAGGAGACTCCTTCCGATGAAGAAACCAAAAAGTGCATCCCGATGTTGACACGTGCGGATTTAAAGAAAGAAGCCATGCCATTTTCGAATATTGAGTTCGAGAATGAAGGAATCACTTATGTGCGTCATGATTATGAAACAAATGGCATTGATTATTTATCCTTGATTTTTCATATCAATGATCTCGAGCCGGAGCGAGTATCGCTTTTAGGACTTTATTCTTCTGTGCTTAGCTATTTGAATACGAAAAATTATGATTATTTAGGATTATCCAATGCAATCAATATTTACACCGGTGGAATCAGCATCCTGCCAAATGTGTATTTGGATTATGATACAGATGAGACAAAAATGAATCTGACAATTAAGATTCGTTCATTGGAGGAGAATCTTGATCGTGCGTTAGAACTTGTGGATGAAGTGATTTACGGAACTGATTTTACAGACGTTAAGCGTTTGAAAGAAGTAGTACAGCAGTTAAAATCCAGACTGCAGTCTGATTTGTCATCCAGCGGAAATTCCACTGCCTCCACCAGAGCAATGGCAAACTTCTCGAAGGTTTCACGTATCAATGATGATTTACATGGCGTTTCTTTCTATCGCTATATTACAGCTGTAGAAAAAATGCTTGATAAAAGTCCAAATGAAGTGATCGAAAATCTCAAGCAGATGAATCGGGAAATTATTTCAAAGAAGCGCCTGATGATTAGCTTTACTTCAAATAAAAAGGTATTTGAGAATGCCCTTCCGATTATGGCGCAGCATTTTGCAAAAATACCGGATGAATTGATACCGATGAAAGGCGGAGAATTAATCTTAGATGCAAAGAAGGAGGGCCTGACGGACGCTTCTCAGATTCAGTATGTTTGCCGTGCAGGTAATTTTAAGAATCATGGTTTTGAATATTCCGGATATCTTAGAATCTTAAAGATGATCTTAAGCTATGATTATCTTTGGACAAATGTACGTGTAAAAGGCGGAGCTTATGGCTGTGGCTGTAACTTTACCCGTGGAGGCGAGTCATATTTTTCATCTTATCGTGACCCGAATCTTTCAAAGACCAATGATATCTACGAAAAGGTTCCGGAATATTTGTCACAGTTTGATGCAGATGAGAGAACGATGACAGGATATGTAATTTCAACCTTTGGCGTTCTCGATACGCCGCTTACGCCGGTTGCTAAGGGAAGCCGTGCAATGGCTTCCTATTTGGGCCATATTTCCTTTGAGTTGGTTCAGAAAGAGCGTACAGAAGTCTTAAATGCCACCCCGAAAGATATTAGGGCTCTTGCACCTTTGGTGCAATCCGTATTGGATGACGGATATTTCTGCGTAGTCGGAAATGAAAAGAAAATTGACGAAGAGAACACACTTTTCGATGAAATCAGTAAACTTTGCGAATAGGAGCATTATGGAAAATAATTTTAAATCCGGATTTGTAACAATTATTGGAAGACCGAATGTGGGTAAGTCTACATTGATGAATCGCTTGATTGGGCAAAAAATCGCAATCACTTCCAATAAACCTCAAACAACCAGAAATCGAATTCAAACAGTCTATACAGATATGAACAAGGGGCAGATCATATTTTTGGATACCCCTGGAATTCATAAGGCCAAGAATAAATTAGGAGAGTACATGGTCAATGTGGCCGAAAAGACATTAAATGAAGTAGATGTCATTTTATGGCTTGTGGAGCCTTCTAATTTTATCGGTGCAGGAGAACAGCATATTGTTGAACAGCTGAAGAAGGTTCAGACACCTGTAATTTTAATTATCAATAAAGTTGACACAGTTGAAAAAGAAAAGGTTCTCGAATATATCGATACCTATCGTAAAGTCTATAACTTTGATGAGATTATCCCAACTTCTGCATTACGCGGCCAAAATATGGATGATGTCATCGATTCGATTTTTAAGTATCTTCCGTACGGACCGATGTTCTATGACGAGGATACGATTACCGATCAGCCCGAGCGCGCAATTTGTGCCGAAATTATCAGGGAGAAAGCATTGCATGCGTTAAATGACGAAATTCCACATGGCATTGCAGTCGGTATCGATCAGATGAAAGAGCGTAAGGATGGCTCAATTATTGATATCGATGCCACAATTGTCTGCGAAAAAGACAGTCACAAAGGAATCATCATTGGTAAGCAAGGCGCAATGCTTAAAAAGATTGGCTCAAATGCTCGCTTCGAAATGGAGCGCCTGTTAGATACTAAGGTCAATCTTAAGCTTTGGGTGAAAGTAAAGAAAGACTGGCGCGATAGCGACTTTTTAATTAAGAATTTCGGATATCGGGAAGATGATTGATTATGAGTGATTCTGTAATCGTAACCGGCATGGTTTTAACTGCCATGCCGATTGGGGATTACGACAAGCGTATCACGATTTTAACGGTAGATCGCGGCAAAATCACGGCTTTTGCACGAGGCGCGCGCCGACCGAAAAGTAGTTTGGTCGCTTGTACCAATCCCTTTTCATTTGGGGAGTTCGAATTATATCCCGGAAAAAGTTCATATACCCTGGTGAAAGCGAATATTCAAAACTATTTTCGCGAGCTGACAATCGATCCATTTGCAACATATATGGGTTTTTATTTTTGCGAATTTGCAGAATATTGTTGTCAGGAAAACAATGACGAAAAAGAAATGTTAAAATTGCTTTATCAATCTTTACGCGCATTGCAATCGGATCGTTTTGAGAAAAGTTTTGTGCGCGCAATCTACGAAGATAAGGCTCTTACCTTAATCGGAGAAGGACCGAATGTATATCGCTGCATGGAATGTGGCGCCGAAAAGCCGCTTGTGATGTTTGCACCGGATAAAGGGGGCTTGCTATGCGACTCTTGCGCCGGGAAGCATCGCGGAATTCATATCAGTGATGCAACACGATATACACTTCAATATATCGCGAACAGTTCGGTGGAAAAATTATATTCGTTCACCGTAACACCAGAAGTACTTGAAGAATTAATTCATGTGATTACTGTTCACAAAGAACGTATGATCCGACATCGCTTTAAATCTCTTGAAGTGATGGATGCTCTTACTTGAAAACATTTTGTGAAATGTGTATAATAACTTGAACTTTAATTTGATAGAGGAGAAAACAATGAAGAAAAATCTATGCCTCGCATTATGTGTGATACTGTGCCTAGGCCTCTTAACCGGATGTGGGAAAAAGTACGATGCTGAAGAAAGCACGATTTATGTAGAAAAGAAGGGCGTTGTTGTGGCAACAGACGTTCAGGAATTCGATGAAAGCGTATATAGCCTTGATGATTTAAAGGATTATATCAAAGAAACCATCGATGCCTACAATGATGAAAACGGCTCAAAATCTGTTACATTAAAGAAGGTAACAGTAAAAGATAACGCTTGCAGCATGACAATCAAATATGCCTCCTATGAGGATTATGCCAAATTTAACGGATGCGAAATCTTTGTAGGCAGTGTGGCAGAGGCTCTTGCTGCCGGGTATAGTTTTGATGATATTGAATTTGCATCAGTAGATGGAGAGAGTGCAACTGTATGTGAGGCATCTGAATTTTTAGATTCATCTGAAAATTATAAGGTTGTAATTTTAAAGGATGATGCATATCGCATTCATACCTATGGGAAAGTTAATTATGTTTCCACAAGCAATACATCAATTGTTGATCAAAAGACAATTTCGTTTGCTCTTGGAAATTTATTAGAAGGTGTAAGCACTCCATCAACGGAAGAAGCCACTGAAACCGGTGCGACAGAAGTCTATGGAGAAGATACTCAAGAGTCTGCCAGCGATGGCTCTGTAAGCGATGAAGAACTTGCAGAAGAAGGAGAAGAAGATACGGAAGAAGTGGTATTTGACTTCAGCGATGCCGAAAATTCTTCTGAGACTGTAACCGAGTCTCTTGGATATGTTTATATTATTTTTAAATAAATGTGAGGAGAACTAGAAATCATGGAAAAAACAATGGATAAAATTGTTTCGGTAGCAAAGGCAAGAGGTTTTGTATATCCGGGATCAGAAATCTATGGTGGTTTGGCAAATACCTGGGATTACGGAAATCTTGGTGTAGAGCTTAAGAACAATGTAAAGAAGGCTTGGTGGAAGAAATTTATCCAGGAGAATCCTTATAATGTTGGTGTAGACTGCGCCATCCTTATGAATCCTCAGACCTGGATTGCTTCCGGACACTTAGGAAGCTTCTCTGATCCGCTTTTAGATTGTAAGGAATGTCATGAACGTTTCCGCGCTGACAAGATTATTGAAGATTATGCATCTGAAAAAGGAATCGAATTAAAATCATCCGTTGATGGATGGAGCAACGAGGAAATGGTGGATTTTATTGAATCAAACAATATTCCATGTCCTACTTGCGGCAAGCATAACTTCACCGATATCAGACAGTTTAACCTGATGTTTAAAACATTCCAGGGTGTTACAGAGGATGCGAAGAATACTGTTTATCTTCGTCCTGAAACAGCCCAGGGTATTTTCGTAAACTTCAAGAATGTTCAAAGAACATCACGTAAGAAGGTTCCTTTCGGAATCGGACAGATTGGAAAGTCTTTCCGTAACGAGATTACACCTGGTAACTTTACGTTTAGAACACGTGAGTTTGAGCAGATGGAGCTTGAATTCTTCTGCAAGCCGGGAACACAGGATGAATGGTTCTCTTATTGGAGAGGATTCTGCCGCGATTGGTTACTTTCTCTCGGAATCAAAGAAGATGAGATGCGTTTGCGTGATCATGATCCGGAAGAATTATCATTCTATTCTACAGGAACAACCGATATCGAGTTCTTATTCCCATTTGGATGGGGTGAACTTTGGGGAATCGCAAGCCGTACCGATTACGATTTGACTCAGCATCAGAATGTTTCAGGACAGGATATGACTTATTTTGATGATGAATTAAATCAAAAGTATTTGCCATATGTAATCGAGCCTTCACTTGGTGCAGATCGTGTGGTTCTCGCATTCCTTTGCGCAGCATATGACGAAGAAAATATCGGAACAGATGAAAAGCCGGATGTGCGTACTGTTATGCATTTCCATCCAGCGCTTGCGCCGGTTAAGGTTGGTGTGCTTCCGCTTTCAAAGAAATTAAACGAAGGTGCAGAAAAGATTTTTGCAGAACTCAGCAAATATTATAACTGCGAATTCGATGATAGAGGAAACATCGGAAAGAGATATCGCCGTCAGGATGAAATCGGAACACCTTATTGTGTAACTTACGATTTTGATTCAGAAACAGATGGATGCGTAACTGTTCGTGATCGTGATACAATGGAGCAGGAGCGTGTGAAAATTGAAGATTTAAAAGCATATTTTGAAGAAAAACTAGCTTTTTAATCATTGAATTAGTATAATTTGTCAAATAAAGGCAAGAGCAATTGTATGCTCTTGCCTTAAATTTTGCAAAAAATTTAAACAATAGTCACATGAAAGTCACAAGAATTGTATTTTATTGCAAAAATGCGAAAAAGGTCTTTTCAATATAAAAAAATCGCGCTATTATAAATTTACATGTGAAAAACAAAGATATGAGGAAGCGTTAGACATGGAACAGCGTGATCTAAAGAAATTATCTAGAAGCGAATTGTTAGAGATGCTTCTGGACAGAAGCAAAGAAGTCGAACATTTGCGCAAGGAACTGTCAGAAGTAAAGCAACATGTGACAGACTTAGAGAAAGAACTCAAAAATTCCGGACGGATTAATGAGGTCATTAGCAAACTTGAAAGGTACATTAACAAAGTTGAAACGCTCCAAACTGAAGACACAAACAAAGAAGACTAAACTGAAAAAGTCAAAAATAGAAAAGCAGGAAGAGGCAATCAACGAGATTCTCTCAGAAGACGACGAAAACCGCGATCTGCAAATCAAAGAACTTCGTCAGGAACTTCGAAGAGTCAAATACAATCAAAAATTTGTAGGAGCCTTATTTAATACAATCGGTACTTTGTTGGTTGTTGCGGCACTGGCAATCATCATTTCCTATGTATTTATGCCTGTATTACAAGTGACTGGCTCATCCATGTCACCGACATTGGAAGAAGGTCAAATCCTACTGACTCAGAAAAATGCAAAATTTGAAACAGGAGATATCATTGCTTTTTATTACAATAATAAAATCCTGGTAAAAAGAGTGATTGCCACATCAGGCGATTGGGTCAATATTTCCGAAGATGGTACAGTTTATGTAAATGATATTGAACTGGACGAACCTTATTTGATTGACAAAGCATTAGGCGATTGCAATCTTGATTTTCCGTATCAGGTTCCGGAATCCAAAATCTTTGTGATGGGAGACCACCGTAGTGTTTCTTTGGATTCAAGAAATTCTACAATCGGTTGCATTTCCGAGGAACAGCTTGTTGGAAAAGTGGTTTTTTGCATTTGGCCATTTACGGATATTGGAATAATTGATTAACAGATCATGGAAAGGGGGGAAGCATGATGAATAAGGACATTGAGCGCCTTGGCGAGGTTCGCCTGTTAAGACACAAAAGAAGAAACATTTGGCTGGCTGCCGTAGTTGCACTTTGTGTTGTTGTATTGGCTTTTTCATTGTACCATCTTATCAAGCCTGCTTCCGCTGTAACTCGTGATTTGACTCCATATCTTACAGCTGTAAGTTCCAATGGAGGGGTGACATACGATCCGATTAATGATTATTATATCGGAGACTCCATTGAAATTGATTTTAAACTTCCGGCGGGGACATTAACTTCCTCAAGCAAGGAGTTTTCTTATACGTATCCATCAGGAATTGAGATGGATTCATCAATTTTAAATACAGAATATACTCTGTATGATTCTAATGGTATTACTGCAGGAACTTATGAGTTCCAGCAAAACAGCAGTGGTACTTATTCCGTTATTATTTCATTTAATGACAAATATGTAACCAATTTAGGTAGCGGTTCCGTCTCTGGATCTGTCTATTTCGCAGGTATTTTTGGTAAAAATACTGTTATCGAAGAAGAAAAGATTTATATTCGATTTACTGATGATCTAGTTATCGACATTCCATTGGAAAAAGTTAATCAGTCTTATGACTTAACGGTAAACAAATCAAATCAGCTTTCATCGGATAAGAAATCAGTCAGCTATACAGTACTTGCTTATTCTGCATCAGGAACTCCGGGAACTGTTGATTTCGAAGATGTGCTTAAAGTGACCGGAAGTGATAATGCTTCTGCATCTTTAAAAGAGATTGTGGTTCATCCTGTTTTAGTAAAAGCGGATTCCACGAATTCAACTTATACCATTGATTCCGTATCAAGCGAGACGGTTTCTTATACCAATGAATACATATCAAATGGTACGATTCGATTCCAGCTTCCACAGTTAGAAGCAGGAGAAGTTCAGTCAGACGGTTCATTGCTTTGCAATGGTTATCAAATCACTTATGTTTATGATTTGAGTGTACCGGTTGGCAAGATTGTAACAGGAAGAAATGATGTTAAAGTTTCATCATCCGACAGCGATACCGGTAAATATGTGGAAGACAGCGATTCAAGCAGCTTCCAAATTGATAATCGTTTGACCGTTTCCAAGTCAGGATATAATTCAAACAATCGAGGCATGTGGACCATTTATGTCAATTCAAACCGCATTAATATTGCCGGTATGAAGCTGACAGATGACATGTTTAACGGTTATGACATTCAGGACTTTAAAATTTATCCGAATGAAGGTTATCAATATACTTACAATTCCGCAGGAGAATTGACCGGAATTGAATTTAAGGCGATATCAAACGGACAAAATACAAATTATTATACAATCACTTATAATACTGCATTGGCAAGCGATACAGATCCTACTGTCAATACGGTTAGTATCGAAGGAGAGTCTTCAAGTGCTACGGTTTATCCGGATAATGGTGATCCGGGCGAATCAGGTTCAGAAGAGGAAGAAGAGACTGAGGTTACCAAGACTGCAACAAGTGCTAGCGTCTCAGCAGATTTAAGTACATTAACGATTGGCTGGACCACCACGGTTACGATTACGGAAAACGGAATCGCCAAGGGAACAGTGATTAAAGACGTCCTTAGCCATTGGCAAAATGGTTGTATTCAGTACTTTAGCTATGATCAGCTAAATAGTATTTTTGCAACGCTGTCAAATACAAATCCATGGGCGACAAAGACCACTAATTATAAGGTCTATGCTTTGCCAAGGGATTTCAGCAGCTGGGATAAGGAATACAAATGGTCTGATATCACAGAAGACTTCTGCAATCAATATTATGTGGTTGGATTCTCCTTTGAATTGGCAGAGGATATCACATTAGCAGATGGAAATAATTTTGCATTTACTTATTATTCAAATGCAGATATCGTAAATTCTTCCGACAAGCTAAGCTATACGAACAAGATTACAATCGGTGATATCACGAAGGAAGCAAGCTATTATTATCAGCGTGCAACCTTCAAAAAGACAAATGGAGATGGCTCAGAAGAAGAGACTGAGGTTGTCAATGATTCGGGGGAACTTACCTGGAAAGTTTCAGCAACACTAGATTCGCTAAATGATTATGAATCGACAACCATTACGGATTATTTGCCAAGTGGTGTGGAATTATCTGATGTTAATATCACTGTTTCATGGATGAGCAAAGATATCACGGATATTCCAACTGATGGAACTGAAATTTCCGGACAGGTCTTCCAATGGACCACAGATGGAAACATCCTTTATACATTAAGTTATGACAAAGAAACCCGTAAGATTGTAATCACCTTGCGCAGAAAGTCAGGTGATGCACTGGATCCGAGTGCTGCAATCGCCATAACGTATCACTGCAAAGTGAATACTTCAGATATTTCGAACTATCGAAAGGGAAATAAATATTCCTTTACGAATTATGCCACAATTCAAATGGGAGATTTGATTTTAGATGATTCCCAGACACAGTGGTGGAAAGAAAATTATGAAGTAGTCAGCAAAAACGGTACCTGGGATGATGTAGCTCAAAGAATTCATTATTCCATCAAGATTAATGAAGAAGCGGATGATTTGATTCCTGGAAGTGACCATCTTACATTTGATGATGTATTGTCTTATGCAATAGAACCGGATGAGGAAGATAGAGATGTAGCTTTAGTTCAGGATACAGTTAAACTCTACTCATGTACGGTTGATGAAGATGGAAATGTGACCAAAACCGAGATTACTGATTGGTCATGGGAATATAATTCCACTTACTATAGCGCAGAGGTGACCGGAGATGTGGATCGCTGTGCAAATAGTATTACAGCAACCATTCCTGATAGTACATATTTAATCTTTGAATATGACTATATTTTAACCGGTAACCTTGAAAGTGTAGATAATCCGACCTTAGGTGTGAAGAATACCGCAAGTATTTCCGGAACCTATTACACCTCTACGGATAACAAAGAAGAGTACGAATGGTCGAAAGCGACACATGGCGCAATCGTTTCAAGTACTTACCATTACACCTTCTACAAAGTAGAAAAGGGGAATTACGGAAAGGCATTAAGCGGAGCCGTCTTTACATTATATGAATATACGGATGGTAAATCTGATGTTGATACAAAGAAGACCTATATCACCAATGAGTATGGAACCTTCGCAATCTATCATCAGGGCGATGATACATCAGCATATCAGTTCAAGATGGACACGCTGTATTATGTCAAAGAAACAACGCCACCGGAAGGCTATCAGCTGCCAACTGAAGAGGTCAGATATTATTTCTACTTCGATGATGATGGAAGCATGACATTGCCGAGTGGAATTTCGGCGGTTAACCTTTGGACACATGGCAAAACAGAATATGTCATAAATGACATTAAACCTGTTTCGATTGAAGTGAATAAAGTATGGCTTGACGGAGATGGAAACGAAACCACAGATGTGGATGTCACTTCCATCTATGTAGATCTCCATAGAGTCGATACCTATTATGATGAGGAAGATGAAAGTGCTGCCAGAGATACGGTGGTACAGCAGAATGTGGAGATTGTGCCGGGGGATGATCATTCTTGGCATTATGTCTTCGAAAATCTTGATCGCTATACTTATCACGAAGTAAATGGTGTACAAACCGCTTTTGAGTGTCTGTATTATGTGACAGAGCGCTCTGTAGCGGGATATGAATGGATTACGCTTGAACAGTCCGGTATCAGCATCGATACGGCAATCACAAGCGGAACTGTCACTTTGAAAAACCAGGCAGTTACTTATGTGCTGCCGGCAACAGGTGGACTTGGACTCCCAAGATGGACCATCTGTATTGGAATTGCTTTCATTCTGATTACGATAATCGGATTGATTTATAAAGAAGGTAAAGAAAAAGAAATCACAAAAAGGAGAAAATGACATGAAGAAGTTTACCAAAGTAGTATCATTGGTTTTGGCATTTGTTTTGTCAATGGCAATGACTGTGACTGCATTCGCAGACACAAATGAAACCGGTAATTACTCAATTACCATCAAGAATGACGCTGACGGACATACCTATGAGGCATATCAGATTCTTGCCGGAACTCTTTCAGAAGATGGCACAACCTTATCTGATATTTCCTGGGGAAACGGAATCTCAGCAGACGGACAGAAGGCATTAATCGCATCTGGTAAGGCAACTGATTATGCTAAATCACTTGAGTCAGTTACATCTCAGAGCGCACAGGCTGATGCAGCTGCAGCAAAAATTGCTGAATATCTTGTAGCAGCAAACGCTTACACATCAGGTGAATACAATGCAACAAATTCAACCTATACAATCAGCGGACTTCCTTCAGGATACTATCTTGTAAAAGATAAGGACAATAGTCTTGATGATGCTGAAGGTGATTCTTACACCTTATATATCATGGAAGTTGTTGGAAACGTACAGGTAAATGCAAAGTCTGACACAGTTACTGTAGAAAAGAAAATCAAGGATATCAACGATTCTACAGACGAAGATTACACTGATTGGCAGGATTCTGCAGACTACGATATCGGAGATGAAATCCCTTATCAGTTAACTGGTACTTTACCGGACAATTACAGCAAGTATGATACATATTTCTATTCATTTGTTGATACACTTTCTGTTGGTTTAACCTACAACGAAGATGTTAAGGTTTATGCAGTCAATGGAACTACCGAAACAGAAATCGACGCTGATGAATACGAAGTAACTGTAAATGAAGGAGAGAATTCTTCAACTGTAGTTAGAATTACTTTTGAAGATTTAAAGAGTGTTGAATCTGCAACAATCACAAAGGATACTAAGATCGTTGCTCGCTATACTGCAACTTTAAACGAGGATGCAATCCTTGGCGAAGCTGGTAACCCAAATGAAGTTTATCTTGAGTTCTCCAACAATCCAAACGGAGAGGGAACAGGTAAGACCAACAAGGATATTGTTATTGCATTTACTTACAAGGTAATCGTAAACAAGGTAGATGAAAATAATCAGCCTTTGGCAGGAGCTGAATTTACTCTTGTTAAGGTAAACGAAAATGGAGATGTCATCAAGAATTACGGAGTTGTAAAGACTCAGGCTGATACAGTCTTCACTTTCGATGGAATCGATGATGGTATTTATGTATTAAGCGAGACCAAGACTCCTGACGGATACAATACAATCGATGATATAACATTTACTGTAACTGCTGATCATACAATCATTTCTGATGACCCGGCTCTTGAAAGCTTATCAGCTACAGATGATGCAAATGTAATCGAATTTACAGTATCAGAAACTGATGGAATGATTGACGGCGGTTTGATTACAGACATCGTTAACCAGAGTGGTTCTATCCTTCCTTCAACAGGTGGTGCCGGACGCGTTGCAATTTATGTAATCGGTGCAATCCTTGTATTAGGTGTTGGTGTTGTTGCTGTTTCTAAGCTTCGTGCTAGACAGTAAAACGATAAAACATTAAAATCATTATTGTGGGCCTGCGGAAATCCGCAGGAGCCCACAATTTGATACAACACTAAGGAGAGCTCTATGAAAAAACATTTGTCCATAATCATACTCATAATTTTGGGCGTCTTAGGTTTGTCCTTATTGCTGTATCCGACATTCTCGGATTGGTGGAATTCTTATCATCAATCGAAAGCAATTGCAAGCTATGTCGAAACAGTAGATGATTTATCAAATACAGAAGTAGAGCAAATGCTATCCGATGCGAAAGCCTATAACGAATCACTTCTTTCAAAGACAGATCGATGGGAGCTGTCAGAAGAAGAGTATCAGGTATATGAATCCACATTGGATGTAACAGGAACAGGAATTATGGGATATATTGAAATTCCAAGTATCTCAGTATCCATTCCGATTTATCACGGCATTGACGAAGAAGTCTTACAAATAGGCGTCGGCCATATCGAAGGCTCTTCGCTTCCGATTGGAGGAGAGAGCACACATTGCGTATTATCCAGCCACAGAGGATTGCCTTCGGCAAAACTGTTTACGGATATCGACCAATTGGTAGAAGGCGATTTGTTCTATATTCATGTATTGGATCAGACGCTGACATATGAAGTAGATCAGATTCGTATCGTCTTGCCGGAAGAATTAAATGATTTAAAAATTGAGTCCGGAAAAGACTATTGTACCCTTGTTACCTGTACGCCGTATGGAATCAACACTCATCGACTGTTGGTTCGCGGTCACAGAATTCCGACAGAGGAAGCAGCTTCTGCTGTGGTATCGGAAGCAAATCAATTGGATCCGCTTTTGGTATCAGTAGGAATTGGCATCATATTGCTGCTTTTGTATATTTTGATATCATCATTGATTAAGAAAAAGATTTTCTATCGTTTTTTATAAACAAGACGGTTGGCTGAAAGGAGAGAGACATGAACCAATCATGGAAGAAGAAAATTTCATATATCGCATTGATTGTTTTGGGACTTGTCTTGATTCCTGTAACATATACAATGGCAACCTACAACTTAGATCCAAAGAATGTTACAGTTACATTTTCTGAAAATGATACCGCATATTTTTCTGATTTGAATCAAACAGATGTAGATGTTTATTTTTATCAAATCGCACAGATGGATGCAAATGGTGATTTTGATATCAATGATGCATTTACATCATTCGCAACAGAATCAGATGAGACGCATACCATAGATTATCTGATTTCAAATGCCGATCAGACACAAATTGTAACATCGGATTTGATGCTTCAGTATTCAAATGATTTAGTGGAATTTATCGAGAATGCAAAAGAATCCGGAAACGAGATTTCCTATACAGCAAACGGCAATATAAGTGCAAAGAGTGCATCAGAGATTCCAAAGGGAACCGTAGATGTGGTGCCGGGCTTATATTTAATTGTAGTACCAAATGTTAAAACACCGTATCACGAGTATCAATTTACTCCATCTATGGCATTTATTCCAAATTCTACAGAAGTAGAATTAAAGGCGAAGCAATCAGAGCTCACAGCCGATTTGACGATTACAAAAACACTGCAAACATATGATAATTTAACAGGTCAACCAATGTTTGTATTCGATGTAAATGCTACAGATGAAAACGGAAACGTCGTATTCTCTGACGTGGTTGGACTTTCCTTTGATGAGGCAGGAGCAAAGAGTGCTACGATTACAGGTATTCCGGCAGGAAGCACTGTCACAATCGAAGAAATCTATTCGACAGCAGCTTATACAATTACTTCATCATCTGCATTGATTACATTAGAAAAGATTACTCCAAATGAAGATAATGTAGCAGAATTTACAAACGATTATACTCATAGCCTGGTTTTTGGAACAGGTGTGGTAAATCATTTTTCCGTAAAAGAAGATGAGCAGGCAACAGGAGAGACCATTTATAGTTGGGAATGGTCTCAACAAGAATAATCACTGGGAAAGGAGGACCGGATGAAACAATTACTTCAAAAGCATAAAATGTTCACATGGATCGTTTGTCTGGTGCTCGCACTTTCTGTGGGATTTGCTGCCGAGCGAATCTATGCATATTTCACCACATATGCGACAGCGCAGGGCACTGTACCGATTAGTTTGGGCAGCCAAACGGATATCCATGAAGAATATGCCAATTGGAAAAAGACCATTTCTGTTGAAAATACCGGAGAAGTACCGGTGTTTGTCAGAGTCAAAGTATTATGCGCAAGTCAGTTTGAAGTGACAGCGGAAGGAACCAATTGGTCTTTAGGAAATGATGGCTATTATTATTACAGCGAAGTTGTATTAGTAGGCGAGACAACAGAAAATATTGTAGCATCCATCCAAAAATCAGAGGATGTGAAAAGCGATTTCAATATCATAGTCGTTCAGGAATGTACACCTGTAATGTATGACGAAAACGGAAATCCACATACAGCAGAAAATGCGGACTGGGCCATGAGTGCCAAATATAGCATAGACGAGAATGGAAATACCACAATCGAGAATGAGGAGGCGGATGATGAATAAGAACAAGCTTCCTAAATGGTTAATTGTAGCAGGTGTTGTAATGCTTGGCGTATCCCTATCCGGAACGGCGGCCGCTGCGCTTAGCTATTACAGTCAAAATTATATTGCACAAATGGATGTTAAATCCATCGGTGTCACCTTAAACGAAAACAATACTCCGGTAAGCTGGAGAAACTATTTGCATAGCAATGATGCTTGGGATGAGTCCACAGGCGCTTTACTTACGAATATGCTTAGCGATGCCGGTGATTCTCAACTGATTCTAAATAAAAGATATGACGAGAATCTTTCTGTTACAAATAGCGGAACCATAGATGAATACGTTCGCGTGGAAGTTTATCATTACTGGGTAGACGTGGACGAAGAGGGAAATCAAACCAAGAGAACAGATATTGATCCGGATAATATTGTAATTGGATTTACAGATAATTCCGGTTGGTTAGAAGATACCTCTGCACAAACATCTGAAAAGAATGTTCTTTATTATTCATCTATATTAGAACCGGGTGAAACTACTGCAGATTTTACTGATTATATTTATATCAGCGGAGAAATCGCATATAAAGTATCCGAATCAACAACCACAGATACCTTTACAGATGAAGATGGCGTGACACATAAGTATTCATCAACTGTAACCACCTATGATTATGACGGAGTATCCTTTGTACTTCGTGCAGACGTGGATGCTGTACAGACCCATAACGCAGAAGATGCAATTATGTCTGCATGGGGTGTTGACGTATCTGTAGATGATAATGGAACAATGAAACTGAAAAGATAAAAATAGGAGGAGTGCAAGATGAAAAAGTTATTCGTATTCATGACTTCGGTGCTTCTCTTAATCGGAAGCACGGCAGCTTATGCGAATGAGACAATTACCAATGCCGGAACCTGTGAATTTACAGGCAAGAAAATGGTGAGCTCTTTTGATTCGAAATCCATCGCCGTCTCAGTTGCGGAAATGGAACCGGGAGATACTGTTTCATTCGAAGTCGATATTGCAAATAATAGCGATATAGCCACTGATTGGTATATGTCCAATACAGTATTATCTTCTTTAGAAGATGCGCAGTCCGTTGCAGAAAACGGTGGATATTCATATATCTTGTCATTTACACCAAACGAAGGTGAAACTGTTTTAATCTATAGCAGTACAACTGTTGGTGGCGATGCCGATGATGTGACAACAGAAGCACAATTAGGAGAAGGTCTCTATGAAGCTACAAACTCATTGGATGATTTCTTCTATGTGGCATCTTTAAAACCGGAGGAAACAGCAAAAGTCAATTTGGTAATAACCCTAGACGGTGAAAGCCAGGGAAATATTTATCAGGATACTTTGGCCAAATTAATGATGAATTTCGCTGTGGAAACACCTACCGATACCTATAAAATCAAAAAGACTAAGAATGTACAAACCGGAGATGTGTTCCTTTGGGGCGCTGTGGTTCTACTTGGACTTGGAATTTTCTTATTATTCTTTGGACTTGTAAAGAATCGTAAAAACAGAAAAAACAGCAAAAAAGCAGCTTCCGTTGCTATGATTGTTGCAATGCTGATTGGAATGTGCTCATTTATGCTTGGCGCATCGGATGTGAATGCGAAAGAGAATTATACTTACACTGTTACCATTTCTACCGGTAACCATTCTACATTTACAAATGCTTCATCTATTCAGATTTTAAAAGCAAGCGGAAATGATGCGAAGGTTCAGTCGTCCATTAGTTCGGATAAAACGAAAATCACGATTACAGGATTAGAGTATGGCGACATTTTTAGCTGTGCTTCGCAGACTGCTGTAACCATGAATGATAACAGTAAGTATTATGTCAAAGGACTACGTTTGGCAGGCCGAGATAATAATACTGTATCAAAATCCGCATTTACCGTAGTGGAAGATCAGGATTATGTAATTGCATACGGAATCCCCGGCGATTTGACTGAATATACGGTACATTATGAAGATACTGAGGGAAATGAAATCGCTCCAAGTCAGAACTTTTATGGAAATATCGGAGATGAACCGGTTATTGCTTATCGTTATATCGAAGGCTATGTCCCATCATCCTATAATATGACAGTAAAGCTATCCGCAGATGCGGCAGAAAACGTATTTCATTTTGTCTATAACTCAGCGCAAAATGCAAATGGTGATAACGGTGATAATGGCAATAACGCGGATAACGGAGATAACGGAGATAACGGCAATAACGGCAATAACGGCAATAACGAAAATGGCGATGATGACATCGTAGTGATTCCGGAGAATAATGTCCCGGAAGCGGATAACGGAAATGAAGCAGGTCCTGATGATCCGGGCGCAAATGAAAAAGTGGAAATCAAAGATGATAATACGCCGAAATCTTCTAATAATCCGATAACGTATTTGAAAGAAAGAGGCATTTTGATTCCTTGTATCCTAGGACTGATTATCCTGGTATTGCTGATTGTGCTTTTGATCGTATATCTTGTGAAGAAGCGCAAGAATAATGCGACACAAGAAGATACACAAATAAACACAAAGACGGATAATCCAGACCGTCATAAAGAAGAGTAATCGGAAACAAAATTTATATAAAAACGGAGGCTAGAATTAGCCTTCGTTTTTTAATCACGTATACACTGATACTTTTGTACTAATTTGTTGATTTTTGACTTTATTCTTGTTGAAAAATTCACAATCTATGCTATTATATTCTATGTGTGACTATTTTTATGTGGACGCACCCAAAGTTGTTGTGAAGGGGTGGCTTTTTAAGCCCCTGATCTAAATATCAATATTATTTATTTAGGAGGAATTGCAAAAATGGCAAACAAGTGGGTTTATACCTTCCAAGAAGGTAACATGACCATGCGTAACTTACTTGGTGGTAAGGGTGCTAACCTTGCAGAGATGACTGAAATCGGTCTTCCTGTACCGCAGGGATTTACCATTACTACTGAAGCATGTACTCAGTACTATGAGGACGGACGCAAGATTAACGACGAAATCATGGGCCAGGCTATGGAAGGTGTAGCTTGGATGGAGAAAGTTAACGGAAAGAAGTTTGGAGATCTTAAGAATCCTCTTCTTGTATCTGTTCGTTCAGGTGCTCGTGCTTCAATGCCAGGTATGATGGATACCATCCTTAACCTTGGATTAAATGATGAAGTAGTAGCAGCTATGATTGCTGGTAACCCAGATCCGGCTTTCGAGCGTTTCGTATATGACTCTTATCGTCGTTTCATCCAGATGTTCTCTGACGTCGTAATGGAAGTTGGTAAGAAGTACTTCGAGCAGCTCATCGATGAGATGAAAGAGAAGAAGGGCGTTAAGTTTGACGTAGATCTTACCGCTGCTGATTTAAAGGAACTTGCTTCTCAGTTTAAGGCTGAATACAAGAAGCAGTTAGGAGAAGACTTCCCTTCTGATCCTGTAGTACAGTTGAAGCTCGCTATCGAAGCTGTATTTAAGTCATGGGATAACCCACGTGCAAACGTATATCGTCGTGACAACGACATCCCTTATTCATGGGGAACCGCTGTAAACGTAATGCCAATGGTATTTGGTAACTTGAACAATGAGTCTGGTACCGGTGTTGCATTTACTCGTGATCCTGCAACAGGTGAGAACAAGCTTATGGGTGAGTTCCTCATCAATGCACAGGGTGAAGACGTAGTAGCTGGTGTTCGTACTCCAATGCCAATCGCTGAGATGGAGAAGGAATTCCCAGAAGCATATGCTGAATTTATCAAGGTTTGTGAGACTCTTGAGAACCACTACCATGATATGCAGGATATGGAATTCACAGTAGAAAACAAGAAGTTATACATGCTTCAGTGCTGTAACGGTAAGAGAACTGCTCCTGCAGCTCTTAAGATTGCATGTGACCTTGTTGATGAAGGACATAAGACACCGGAAGAAGCTGTAGCAATGAT
>SVFB01000103.1 GCA_015057085.1 Lachnospiraceae bacterium | reverse complement strand
CCTTATATTGAGTGCCAAGGAACAACATCGATTGCTAGCTGCATAAACAAACCAAACACCTAAAGGTGAATTTACACCACAAAAAGGACTTGACCTGACCGACAAAGATTGGTCAGCAACTTTTCCTTTTTCGCCTTCTTCTGCTGACCGTTCTCCCTCTCTGGAAATGATTGGTCAGCAATTTTTCCCTTTTATCCTGTTTCTGCTGACCGCTCTCCCTGACCGACAAAGATTGGTCAGCATTTTTTCTTTTTTTAGCCTCTTTCTGCTGACTGCTCTCCCTCCCTAAACCATGACAATAATTTACCCCCAATATTGCTGTGTTCCACGACTCTCTCAAGTCATAACTCACATCAATATTGAGGGTATCATTACATATACGACTTATATGCTCTTATATATGTGTCAGCGGTTCAATCTGCTCTAACACATTATTCATGTTCTCAAACATAAATCCTTTTTCTGTGATTTTCACTTTAATATCTTCGATATCATTGTCTACCTGATCAAAGTATTGTTTTGAATCCTCGATATTTGATGACACTTCCGAAATAGAATTTTGGCATGTTAAGAATACATCTGCCATCTGTAAGCTCTGGCCGGTTACATCATCTGCGACTCCCTTGATAGAAGAAATCGTATCTTGCGTTTCCACGATTTTAGTATGTGATGCTTCAATCGCAGCTTTTGTATCATCAATGGATTGCACAAGGCGGGTATTGTTTTCGTCCAATTCCGCCATACTATCGCGAATAGAAGTTACCACAGTTTGTATCTCCTTTGCCAATCCATTTACGGAATCTGCGACAACCGCAAAACCTTTTCCGGCTTCTCCTGCGCGAGCAGCTTCTATGGATGCGTTTAGAGCAAGCAAGTTTGTCTGGCTGGCGAATCCGCTAATCAGTTCTACTTTAGAGCGAATATCATCAAAGCTCTGCTGAAATGCGGTGAATACTTCCTGCACTGATTCAATGGTTTCTGCTACTCCGCTGGAGCTTTCGTCCACAGCTTCCATTCCTTCATGGGAACGATCCGCTGTTGCAACTAGCTTCTGCACAATATCATCAAATGCTTGTGAGATTTCCTCGATATGACGGAACTGCTCCTGAAATTGTGTAACAGATTCCGAAATATTATTGTACTTTTCTTCTACTACGCGGAAAGATTCCTTAACCGTATCGACACCATCGATGGTGTTTCGCTCTTCCGCCTGTAATTTACGCTTTTGCTCGATAGAAAAACGACCAACCTCGCGGATGGCTTTCATACGATTCTCAAATTCCTGTTGCTTTTTATAATCATTTGATTGTGAATTTACGACTTCTGTCTTTTCTTTCTTGCTAAATAATGCCATAGGTCTTCTCCTTTACTCAAATACCACACACACCATTGTCTGATTGACATGTTGTTTTCCAAGCTGTTCTCCACCACCGACAACGCCGATATGTGGACCCAACTTTGCCATTTCTCCGAGGAAAGTATTTAAGTATCCGCGATCTGTATAGAGAAGATGACGATAAATACAATTGATTGAAAACACAAAGGATATTTTTGAATTTTCCTGAGTGATGGTAGCACGTGTTTGTGCTCCTACTGCCTCATAATCCTCCAATTCCATTACGCTAATCGTATCATTTTCATTGATTCGCTTGTAGTTGATAAGCGAACCGTTTTTACCGATTTGGTAAGGGCTTGCAATAAAGACCTGATCTCCGATAACACGGCCAAGCGGATTGGTTAAAACATTTCCTACCAATTCGCTCTCGCTTACGCCTGCATCTTCACAATAGACACTGGCTGCCGGTCTTCCATCAAGTGTTAGCAGTTCTTTTGTATCCAGCTTCACGCCTGTGGCAATATGCTTCTTTGCACCTTCCATCGGTTTAAAGATCAGTTCTGAGTATGTACGAATCTTTCCGGTCTGATTCTTGATAATTGCATATGCACAAGCATCCTGATATAAAACTCCATTCACCATTACCATACTTGAAGCGCCCTCAGGCACACCGAATACAGTGCCTCCCGCAACAGGGATTCCTGCATGCTCAAGAGCAACATTCATCGTAGTAACCAAACGTTCTTCATCATTGGTGCAAAACTCCAAGCAAATGGTATTTCCTACACCGGCCTGAACTTTTGCAATATTTTCTTCCATCTTCGGAATATCAATCATCGGTGCAGTCGAAAGATTTCGAATTACTCCAACCTCTCCTACGATATCTTTTCCAAATCCTATGAGAACCATTCTCTTATCAGATGACTCGCTTCCCTCATATGTCGTTGCACTGGTTCCTATCATTGGAACGCCGGCATACTTTTGAGAAAGGATTTGAGTTGCTTTACTCAAATGCTCATAAGATGAGAGCATAATTAACATCGAAGGATTTACTACCTTTGCAGAAGCCTCTTCGATTGCCGCCGTCACATCTGCCTTTTTCGATATTCCGATTGATATTTGCATACGCACTTTACCCCTTTCAAAACTAGGACTTTTTTACTATTATCACTAATTTTAAATGTAACAAATATTCAACTATTTTTCAATGTTTTATAGGAATAAAGATGTTTGCGCGCTTTGTTGCGCGGATTATTTCTCGAATTCTGCTGTTGATTCTGCCGCTTCTTTGGCTGATTTTTCGGCTGGTTCTTCGACTGGTTCTTCGACTGGTTCTTCAGCTGGTTCTTTGATTGATTCTTTTCTGTTATTTTTCTTGGTGGAATCAAACATTCTGGTCCAAATCCGATTAAATCATTTCGTCCGGCCTTTAATAGCGCTTCCTTCACCAGATTATAATTTTCAGGCTTACGATATTGAATCAGCGCTCGCTGCATCGCTTTCTCGTGCGGATTTCTGGTGACATAAACCTTCTTCATATTCCGCGGATCCACACCGGTATAATACATAACTGTAGAAATTGTGGATGGTGTCGGATAGAAATCCTGCACCTGTTCCGGCATATATCCCATATCGCGCACGCTCTCTGCTAAGGCTATGGCATCATCTAAATCGGAACCCGGATGAGAAGATATCAGATAAGGCACAATAAACTGATTCAAGTGCTCTTCCTTATTTACCTTTTCGAACTGCTGCACAAACTTTTGATAAATGTCAGAACCAGGTTTCCCCATCAAATCCAACACATGATCTGTCACATGTTCCGGAGCCACACGCAATTGTCCACTGACATGATATTTGCAAAGTTCCTTTAAGAAGGTTTTATCCTTGTCTGCTACCACATAATCATAACGAACTCCGGAACGAACAAAGACCTTTTTCACGCCGGGTAATTTGCGCAGTTTCCGTAACAAGCTGATATAATCACTGTGGTCTACCTTCAAATTCTCACATGGCTTTGGAAACAGACACTGCTTATGTGCACAAGCACCATGCTTCATCTGTTTGTCACAAGCCGGTCTTCTAAACTGAGCAGTCGGACCTCCCACATCATGGATATATCCCTTAAAATCAGACTGTTGAATCATACCTTCTGCTTCTCTGATCAAAGACTCATGGCTGCGGGCCTGTACAATTCGCCCCTGATGAAACGTCAGCGCGCAGAAACTGCAACCTCCATAGCAGCCCCGGTTGCTGGTGAGAGAAAATTTAATCTCGGAAATTGCCGGTACGCCACCTAACTTCTCATAAGAAGGATGATAATTGTTCATATACGGAAGCTCATAAATATCGTCCATTTCCATCATGGTAAGAGGGCGTTGCGCAGGGTTTTGTACCACATAGCGCTTCTCTCCATACTTCTCGATTAACGGGCGACCCAATGCAAAATCTGTATTGTTGTACTGCACCAGAAAACTCTTGGCATAGTTCATCTTGTCCTGCAGCAATTCATCAAAGTCCGGCAGACAAATTCCCTTTTCGTTTTCGATGACAGAGGTGACATCCTTTGCCTTATACACCGTTCCTCTGACAAAGGTGATATCCTCTACCGCAATTCCTGCATTCAGAGCATCTGCCACTTCCACAATGGCAAGTTCGCCCATTCCATATATCAAAAGATCCGCGCCGGAGTCCATCAGCACAGAACGCTTCATCTTATCGGACCAATAATCGTAATGGCCGAGTCTGCGCAGGCTTGCCTCAATTCCGCCGATTATAATCGGTGTATTTTTGTAGGTGCGCTTAATTAGATTGCAATATACCACCGTGGCATAATCAGGACGCTTTCCCGCTACACCGCCGGGCGTATAGGCATCATTTTTGCGATGCTTTTTGCTGACAGTATAATGATTCACCATGGAATCCATATTTCCTGCGCTGACCAAAAATCCCAAGCGCGGTTCTCCGAAGGTGGTAATGCTCTTCTCATCCTTCCAATCCGGCTGCGAGATAATGGCCACCTTGTAGCCGTGCGCTTCTAACACTCGGCTGATAATTGCAGGACCAAAAGAGCTGTGATCCACATATGCATCTCCAATCACATATACAAAATCCGGCTGCTCCCAGCCTCGCCTTTTCATATCTTCAGTTGTAATCGGTAAAAAATCGTGAATCATACGTATCCCTGTCTCTCTATTTCTAATGCAAATCTATTTCTATTGCAATTTTATTTCTGTCGCAATTCTTGCTATTCGTCCTTGCAGAGGTCATTCACCACTTCTCCGGCTAAAACCAAACCTGCAACCGCAGGCACAAAGGCCACGCTTCCCGGAATCCGTTTTCCGTTCTCCTCTGTTTGTTCAGAAAGTGTAATCGGTTTCTCATCCGAATAAACCACCTTTAACTTGCGCACGCCCCGCTTCTTTAACTCGCGGCGCATCACCTTTGCCAGCGGGTCCATCTCGGTTTTATAAATATCCGCCACGCGAAAACGACTTCCGTCTAACTTGTTTCCCGCACCCATACTGCTGATGATAGGAACACCTTCTGCCTGGCAGCGCAGAATCAATTCGATTTTTGCAGTAACCGTATCAATACAATCCACTACATAATCATACTTAGAAAAGTCAAAGGAATCCGCATTTTCCGGCAGGAAAAAGCACTGATGCGTACAAACCTTTACCTGCGGATTGATTTCCTCCATTCGCGCCTTCATCACCTCAACTTTTGGCAGTCCTACTGTCTTATGTGTTGCAATAATCTGTCTGTTTAAATTTGAAAGGGCAACGGTGTCTGAATCAATCAAATCAAATTCCCCGATGCCACTTCTTACAAGCGCCTCGCAAACATAACCTCCAACGCCACCGATGCCGAATACTGCCACATGGGACTGTTGCAGTCTCTCCATATTTTCTGCCCCGAGAAGCAGTTCTGTTCTAGAAAATTGTTCCATTCCCATGCGATAATTGCGCTCCTTTTTTATAATGATGACATTATACACTATTTTTTAGATTCTATCGACTCTCACTTCTGATTCACCTCAGCAACATATTCCAATCGCGCGAGTGCGCATCCATAGATGACGGATTTTGTTTCACAACCGCACCACATCCCTCTTCCCACACAAGGTCTCGCTGCGAAAATTGCACCAACGTGTTTCGCTTCTTCTATTACCGAATTTTTCTTCTCCGGGGTATCCGGACCGATATTTGTAACCGCCTCGCCGGCAAAAGTCCATCTTCGAAGTTCTTCGAT
>SVFB01000013.1 GCA_015057085.1 Lachnospiraceae bacterium | reverse complement strand
CTTGCGGTGAAACGCGCTGCCAGATTGACCATTTATAAGGATTATTATAAGGATATGCAAATGGTTAATACTGCAGAGCATATGGATTTGTGTGAAGATTATTGTCGTAAAATCGGTCTGACACCATATTATCTTTATCGTCAAAAGGGAATGGCGGGGAATATGGAAAATGTCGGCTATGCGGCGGAAGGCAAGGCCGGAGTCTACAATATCTTGATAATGGAAGAAAAACAGACTATAATGGCACTTGGTGCAGGCGCAACGACTAAATTTGTGCTTCCGGAACTGAATCCTAACGGAACCCATCGCATTGAGCGCGTGGAAAACGTTAAGGATGTCAAGAATTATTTGGAACGAATTGATGAAATGATCGCGCGTAAGCGCAATAAAATAAACGAGTTTACTGGATAAAAAGACAAGAGAGGATGAAATTATGGCATTAAGCAAGAAGCCTGTAAATGGAATGAAGGATATTTTACCTGCAGAGATGGAAATCCGCGATTATGTGACACAAGTCATCAAAGATACCTATCGCAGCTTTGGATTTACTCCAATTGAGACTCCTTGCATGGAGAATATCGCGAATCTTTCCAATAAGCAGGGCGGAGAAAATGAAAAGCTGATCTTTAAGGTATTAAAGAGAGGCGAGAAACTGAATTTAGAGACTGCAAAGGAAGAAGCTGATGTGGTAGATTTCGGCATGCGTTATGATTTGACTGTGCCGCTTGCACGCTATTATTCCAATCATGCAAATGATTTGCCAAGTCCGTTTAAGGCATTGCAGATGGGAAGCGTATGGAGAGCAGACAGACCACAGAGAGGTCGCTATCGTCAGTTCACCCAATGTGATATCGATATTTTAGGTGAGCCGAGCAATCTTGCGGAAATCGAATTGATTACTGCAACTACAACTACAATCGGTCGCCTCGGATTTAAAAATTTCGAGATTCGTATCAATGAACGCCGTATTTTAAAGGCAATGGCAGCTTATTCAGGATTCTCAGAAGAGGACTATGATAGTGTTTTCATCACATTGGATAAGATGGATAAGATTGGTGTAGAGGGTGTTTCTGTTGAACTTGCAGAAAACGGATATGCACAGGAATCCATCGATAAATATTTGAAACTCTTTGACTTATTGCAGGAAAAGAAGGATGTTGCGGAAGGTGTCGCATTCTTAAAAGAGACATTGGGTGAGTATTTAGATGAAGAAGTAGTCACCAATATGACAGAGATTGCAACTGCAGTAAATGCCACAAAAGGTGCGGAATTTACACTTGTATTTGATCCGACTTTGGTACGTGGAATGAGCTATTACACCGGAACAATCTTCGAGATTGCAATGCCGGAGTTGGGCGCAGCCTGTGGCGGCGGTGGAAGATATGACAAGATGATCGGAAAGTTTACAGGACAGGATGTTCCTGCTTGTGGTTTCTCAATCGGTTTTGAGCGTATCATTTTACTTTTGATGGAAAGCGGATTTAAGATTCCGGAATCTCCAAAGAAAGTAGCTTATCTGGTAGAAAAGAAATATCCGGCTGATAAGCTTGTGGATGTAATGCAAAAGGCTCGCGATGCACGTGCAAACGGTCAGCAGGTGCTTGTAGTGCGCATGAATAAGAATAAAAAGTTCCAAAAGGAACAATTAAATGCGCAGGGTTATGAAGAATTTGTGGAATTCTTTAATAAGTAAAATTTGAGAGTTGTGACAATGGTAATACGGGATTGTTGAGGATAAGTATGGATAAAAAGGGTCTGATAAAGAAGATTTTAGTCGTATTCTTCTTTGTTTTGGTGATGGGGTTAACCTTCTATGCTGTTTTTTCGGGAACAGATCCGAAGGTGGTCTGGAAGGAAATCTGTAGGATTTCACATTGGGGAATTGCAGCGATGCTGCTTTCCGTATTGTGCTATATCGGTACAGAAGGATTTAAGATTTGGCTGTTGATGGATGGAGTCCGAAAGCTGAGTCATTATTTCAAATGTTGTGGCTATGCGCTGATTGAATTCTTTTATGGTGGAATCACACCATCTGCATCAGGCGGACAGCCGATTCAGCTTTTGTATATGAAAAAGGATGGCTACAGCTTTACAAAGGGCTGTGCGGCAATGAGCTTCAATGCCGTGACCAACAAATTTGTATTGGCTTTTTCGGGTCTGATGATTCTTTTATTTTGGAAGCAAGAATTGTTTGAGATTTTCGGCGGCTATATCGGATGGTATTTTCTCGGATGGTTATTGTTAATCGGCTGGACTTTGATTCTGTTTTTGTTTATTTTTAATCCAAATACCTGCCAGAAGGCAGTGTTAAAACTGGTGGGAATTCCGGTTAAAATGCATTTGATTAAAAATCGGGAAAAGACAGATGGGGTGATTATACATTTTTTTGATGCATACAGAAGCATTGTGGCCTTGATGAAAGAAAAAAAGGCTGTTACGGTTGCAGTATTTCTGCTCAGCTTCTTACAACGCTTTTTCCTTTTGTTAGTCACCTATTGGGTTTATGTGGGATTGCATTTAAAGGGCAGCAGTTTCGTATACATCATGCTGGTGCAACTTGTGGTTGTGATTTCATCGGATATGATTCCGCTTCCGGGGGCACAGGGAATCTCGGAATATATTTATCACAAAGTATTTTTAGGCGTGTTTGGGGAAGCGTATCTAACGACATCCATGTGCGCATCCCGCGGTGTGAATTTTTATTTTATTTTATTCATGGGACTGTTGGTGGTAGTTGCCCGAAATTTCCAGTTTAAAAAGCATCATACAACACTGCGTGAAGAAGATTGTACAATAGACTAGGAAATGACCGGAATTGTTTTTGACGAAATTAAGATAATGTGATAAAATGCTTTAGTTGCGAAGGTTTCGTGACTAGAGCATTTTTGTATAATAGGAAATTCCTTCGAATTTCCTATTATACAAAAGCACTCCGTGCAGGATGCGACCAGCGCGCAAAGAGTTGCTGTGCAACTCTTTGTTCCAACAATAAATATAATGATGATATAAGGAGAATGACATGACACAGTACAGAACACATAACTGTGGCGAGCTTCGCTTAAGTGATGCAGGCAAAAATGTCACTATCTGCGGATGGTTTGAGAATATCCGTAAGGTGAGTAAAAATCTTGGGTTTGTAATTCTTCGTGATTTTTACGGAACGACACAGGTTGTGATTGAAACCGAAGAAATGATGGCAGTCGTTGATGAACTGAATAAGGAGACTACCATTCAGGTTGTAGGAAATGTGCGCGAGCGCTCAAGCAAGAATACTGAGCTTGCAACCGGTGAAATCGAAGTGGTTCCGGAGAAAATCAACGTTTTGGGTAAGTGCCGCTATAATGCACTTCCGTTTGAAATTAACCAGTCTAAGGATGCAGATGAGAACGTGCGTCTGAAATACCGTTATTTAGACCTTAGAAATCCGGAAGTAAAGAGCAAAATCGTACTTCGTTCCCAGATTGTTGCAGAGCTTCGTCAGAGAATGACTGAGCATGGATTTATGGAGATTACCACTCCGATTTTGACTGCTTCTTCGCCGGAGGGCGCAAGAGACTATCTTGTACCGGCACGTAATCATCCGGGAAAGTTCTATGCACTTCCTCAGGCTCCGCAGCAGTTTAAGCAGATTTTGATGGCATCCGGATTTGATAAATACTTCCAGATTGCACCTTGTTTCAGAGACGAGGATGCAAGAGCAGACCGCTCTCCGGGAGAATTTTATCAGCTTGATATGGAGATGGCTTTTGCTTCTCAGGAAGATGTCTTTGCTGTGATCGAGGATGTGATTCCTCCTGTATTTGCAAAATATGGTGTATATCATACAGCATCAAAAGCTCCGTTTGTACGTATTCCTTATCTTGAGGCAATGGATAAGTACGGTTCTGATAAGCCTGATCTTCGAATTGATCTAGTACTTCAGGATGCGACAGAATTGCTTGCAGATTGCGGATTCGGACCATTTGAAGGCAATGTGGTAAAAGCAATTGTCTGTGATGGATTTACAGGTACCCGTAAGCAGATTGATGCTATGTGTGCGGAAGTGGAAATGACTACTGCACAGAAAGCATATTGGTTCAGATTAGATGACAACGGCGACATCGTTGGCGGTATCGCAAAGTTTGTTCAGGATAAAAAAGAAGAAGTCATTGCAAAACTTGGCTTAAAGCCGGGTGATTTTGTAGGCTTAACAGCCGGAAAACTTTTGACCGCGCAGAAGACCGCAGGTGTTCTCCGCAAATTGCTTGGCGCTTCCTGCGAGAAACATATGAAGAAAGAATGTTATGAATTCTGCTGGATCGTAGATTTCCCAATGTACGAAATCGGCGAGGAATCCGGAGAATTGGAATTCTGTCATAATCCTTTCTCTATGCCACAGGGCGGAATGGAAGCACTTCAGACCAAGGATCCGCTGGAGCTGTTGGCTTACCAGTATGACCTTGTTGTAAACGGTGTGGAATTATCTTCCGGAGCAGTCAGAAATCATGATCCGGAAATCATGGTAGAGGCCTTTAAGAAGGTTGGACTCGGGGAAGAGGATGTAAAAGCAAAATTCCCTGCTATGTACAATGCATTCTGCTATGGCGCTCCGCCACATGCCGGAATTGCACCGGGTGTTGACCGTATGATTATGTTAATCTGCGGAGAGGATTCCATTCGTGAAATCATCCCGTTCCCGATGAACAAGAATGCGATGGATGTCATGATGAATGCACCTGCAGTTGTAGATCAGAAGCAGTTGGATGATGTTCATATTGCAATTGTTCCGGTTGAGGAATAAAATAAAGATTAAATTTGAACGATAATTTCATAGGACAGTTCGTTTGTACCATCCTGTCCCTAAACAAAACCAGGACTAGACATTCATTTGATTTTTGAGTGAATTTTTAGGCTGTAGGTTTTATCTACAGCCTTTTTTGTCTGTCCTGATTCAGGAGGAATTACATGTATTATTTAACAACAGAAGCTGCCTTTGATGCTGCACATTTTTTGATGGGTTACGAGGGCAAGTGCTCGAATATTCATGGGCATCGCTGGAGAGTGATTTTGAAAATTAAATCAGAGCATCTGCAGGAAGAAAATCAGGAGCGCGGTATGGTTGTGGATTTTGGAGAAGTAAAATCCGCACTCAAAAAAGAAGCGGATTTCTTTGATCATACATTTATTTACGAAAAAGATTCGCTTAAGCCGGCCACAATTGCTGCATTGACTGATGAAAATTTTGTGATGCGTATGGTAGATTATCGCCCGACTGCTGAGAATTTTTCAAAATATTTCTTTGATAAGTTTACAGAATACGGATTTGAAGTGGATGAAGTCACTGTCTACGAAACTCCGAATAATTGCGCAACCTACCGCGCTTAAAGGAGAATTGAGATGGCAATATTTCATGTGGTAGAGAAATTTGTAAGCATCAATGGAGAAGGCCAAAGCGCCGGAGCACTTGCGGTTTTTATCCGCCTTCGCGGCTGTAATCTGTCTTGTAGTTTTTGCGATACCAGGTGGGCTTGCACAGATGACGCCCCTTCGGAAGAAATGACAGAGCAGGAAATCGTAAATTATGTGAAATCCACAGGCGTGACTCGAGTGACTTTAACGGGTGGCGAACCGCTTTTGGCAAAGGATATCAAAATACTATTGGAAGCCTTCGCTGCTTGCAAAGAAATAAAATTAGAAATCGAAACGAACGGAAGCATTTCTATTCAGGACTTTGCAGAGATTGCAAATCCGCCGGCTTTCACATTGGATTATAAGTTGGCCGGTTCCGGAATGGAATCGCATATGGATCTTTCAAATTTTGCATATTTGAAAGAGAAAGATACAGTGAAATTCGTCTGTTCAAATGTTTCGGAACTGGATCGTGTGTGTGAGGTTGTTGATACATATCATATCTCAGATAAATGTCGTGTGCTCATCAGTCCGGTGTTTGGCTCAATTGAACCATCGGATATGGTGGACTATTTAATCAAGCATCATAGAAATGACATTCGACTGCAGCTGCAGTTGCACAAGTTTATCTGGGATCCAAATAAACGTGGTGTTTAATGCCGGAAAGGAATAAGAAATAGCAATCAATAAAGATTTAATCAAAGAAAGCATTCGAAATATCATCATTGCGCTTGGAGATGATCCAAATCGTGAGGGCTTGAAGGATACTCCGGATCGTGTTGCGCGCATGTATGAAGAAGTTTTTGAAGGCATGAATTATACCAATCAAGAAATTGCAGATATGTTCAACAAGACCTTCGATGAAGATTATTACGAAGATAATAGTCAGGATTTGGTATGCGTAAAGGATATCGAAGTATTTTCTTATTGTGAGCATCATCTTGCACTGATGTATGACATGAAAGTCAGCGTGGCATATATTCCAAATAAAAAGGTCATCGGTTTAAGCAAGATTGCGCGTATTGCGGATATGGCTGCAAAGCGACTTCAGCTTCAGGAACGCTTAGGAAATGACATTGCGGAAATCATCGAGATGGTGACTGATTCTAAGGATATTGCTGTGTTGATCGAAGCAAGCCATAGCTGCATGACCGCTCGTGGAATCAAAAATGCCGGTGCAAAAACCTATACACAAACTTTGCGCGGACGTTTCAAAACAGAACCGGAGTTATTGGCGCGCATACGCTAATGATGGTTTATGACAATATATTAGGAGAGTAGAAATTATGAAGGCATTAGTTTTAGTTAGCGGTGGAATCGACAGCACAACCTGTCTTGCACTAGCGATAAAAGAGTATGGAAGTGAAAATGTAGTAGGCTTGTCAGTGTTTTACGGACAGCGTCATGATAAAGAAATCATGGCAGCAGAAGCTGTATGTGCATATTATGATGTGGAGCATATTACATTGGATTTATCCAAAATGTTTGAATACAGCGATTGCTCCTTGCTTTCACATTCCGATGTGGAAATCCCAGAGGAATCTTATGCAGAGCAATTGAAAAAAACAGACGGTAAACCGGTTAGCACTTATGTGCCATTCAGAAACGGCCTCTTTTTATCCAGTGCTGCTTCCATCGCATTATCCAAAGGTTGCGAGAAGATTTATTATGGCGCTCATGCAGATGATGCAGCTGGCAATGCATATCCGGATTGCTCCGAAAGCTTTAATAATGCTATGAATACCGCTATCTACGAAGGCAGCGGAAAGCAGTTGCATATTGAAGCACCGTTCATCGACAAGAATAAAGCGGGTGTGGTAAAGATGGGATTAGAGCTTGGCGTACCATATCATCTTACCTGGAGTTGCTACGAAGGGCATGACAAAGCTTGCGGAAAATGCGGAACCTGTATCGACAGAATGAAAGCATTTGAAGAAAACGGTGTCAAAGATCCAATTGCATACGAGGATTAATTGGAACAAAGCGAGACTTGAATTTAACTGATAAATTGACAGAAAGTGAGATTATTATGGCAGATCGTAAAGATGAGGGAACATTAACCCTGCTTGGAAACAAAAACAATACTTATCCGGACAATTATGCGCCGGAGATGCTTCAAACATTTATCAATAAACATCCGGACAATGATTACTTTGTAAAGTTCAATTGTCCCGAGTTTACATCTCTTTGTCCAATCACGGGACAGCCGGATTTCGCAAACATCATCATTTCCTATGTGCCGGGAGAGAAGATGGTGGAGAGCAAGTCCTTGAAACTGTATCTTTTTAGCTTCCGCAATCATGGTGATTTCCACGAGGATTGCGTGAATATCATCATGAAGGATCTCATCAAGTTGATGGATCCGAAGTATATCGAGGTTTGGGGTAAATTTACTCCGAGAGGGGGCATTTCCATCGATCCTTATTGCAACTATGGAAAGCCGGGAACCAAGTGGGAAGACATCGCATTCAATCGCCTTGCGAACCACGACCTCTACCCGGAAAAAGTAGATAATCGCTAGTCCAAGAGACTGTGGCCCTGCCACAGTCTCTTTTTTTTGCACTCCGCGCGACATTCTTACCGCCTCGCAGGCAAAAGTTCACCCCCAAAGTCCTTCGATAAGCAACAGGTTTTTGTAGTTCTTGATTTGTGCAGGCTCCATAGACTTTGTTGGCGGATTTTGTTTTGCAACCGCGCCAACAACCCCTTTTGGTTTATCTCAGTCGGATAAGACCCCTTCCTCTAAGCGAAGGTAGGGGTTATAACAAACTGGTCTCAGTCGGGGTTACAATCTCCGACTGAGATAAACGCTCCGCGAGGATGCGCAGAGATTTGCATATGAAATATGTCAGCT
>SVFB01000102.1 GCA_015057085.1 Lachnospiraceae bacterium | reverse complement strand
TCATTTAAGTGAATGCACTCAGGCCCTTATATTGATTGCCAAGGAACAACAGCGATTGCTAGCTGCATAAACAAACCAAACACCTAAAGGTGAATTTACACCACAAAAAGGACTTGACCTTGGGATGGGAGAACGGTCAGCAGAAAGAGGCGAAAAAGGAAAAATTGCTGACCCATCTTTGCCAGCAAAGGAGAGCGGTCAGCAGAAACAGGATAAAAAGGAAATGTTGCTGACCAATTCGTAATCTCGGTTCGTTTTGTTTTCGTAAGAAAGGTATGTACGTTGGAGCTATGTTTGTGATATTATTGTTTGGAATTTTTATCTCAGTCGGAGTTACAATCTCCGACTGAGATAAACGCTCCGCGAGGATGCGCAGAGATTTGCATATGAAATATGTCAGCTACGCTGACGCAAATCTCGCGCCAAGTCTCGCGAGCGAGACTTGAACTTAGTGAGACTTGAATATAAGAATGGGAGTGATGATTTGGATGAAGAAGCGGTCAAATTTAAGAAAACTGATTTCGTATTATAAGCCGTATCAGAGATTGTTTTGGACGGATATGTTTTTTGCGACGGTATCGGCAGCTGTCGCGCTGACCATTCCGTTGATTGTGCGCTACATTGCTTACAATCTGGTCTATGAGGAGCGCGCGGTGATTTTGCATACCATGCTTTATCTGGGGGCCGGCCTGTTGCTGCTGGTGGCCATCGACTGTTACAGTCGTTTTTATATTGGCAATTACGGCCATGTGATGGGTGCAAAGATTGAATATGATATGCGCGCGGAGATTTTTGCCCATATGCAGAAACTGTCTTTTTCGTTTTATGATGATGCGCAGGTTGGACAGCTGATGAGTCGCATTACGACGGATCTGTTTGATATCACGGAGCTTTTGCATCATGGTCCGGAGAATATTATTCTTTCTGTGATTAAGATTTTAGGTGCCTTGGTGATTTTGGTTAATATCAACTGGATGCTTGCAATTGCTGCATTTGTGATGGTTCCGATTATGTTCTTTTTTGCATCGAAACTATATCGCAAAATGCGTCGCGCGTCTCGTCGGAACCGTCAAAAGATTGCAGAGATTAATGCGCAGATTGAGGATAATCTTTCCGGTATTCGCGTTGTGAAATCCTTTGCAAATGAGGAAATCGAGAACAAGAAATTTCAAAAGGGAAATGATGGATTCTTAGAATCAAAGAAAAACAGCTATCACTATATGGGAATGTTTCAGGCGGGAATGGCCGGATTTACGACATTGATTCAGGTTTGTGTGCTTGTGACAGGCGCTGTATTGATTGCGTTTGAGAAGCTGCAGGTTCAGGATTTAATTACCTTCATGCTTTACATTAGTGTCTTCACGGAGCCGGTTCGTACCTTAGTTGATTTTACGGAACAGTTCCAAAATGGATATACAGGATTTGAGCGTTTCAGAGAAATTATGGACACCAAGCCGGATATTGAGGATGCAAAGGATGCGAAGGAACTTCATGATGTGAAGGGAGAAATTCGCTTTGATAAAGTATCTTTCGCTTATCAGGAAAATCAGGATGAGGTACTCAATGAGGTTTCGCTTGATGTGCCGGCCGGTTCATATATGGCCTTAGTTGGTTCTTCAGGAGCCGGAAAGACTACGATTTGCTCGTTGATTCCTCGTTTCTACGAGACAACGGGGGGATCGATTTATATCGACGGGCAGGACATTAAGCAGATTACATTAAAGAGCTTGCGCAATCATATTGGAATTGTGCAACAGGATGTATATCTATTTGCCGGTACAATTTTTGAAAACATCAGTTACGGAAAGCCGGGGGCTTCCAGGGAAGAAGTGATTGAGGCTGCAAAAAATGCAAATGCACACGATTTTATCATGTCATTCCCGGATGGATATGATACTGATATCGGACAGCGCGGGATTAAACTTTCCGGTGGACAGAAGCAACGCCTCTCCATCGCACGTGTTTTCTTAAAGAATCCGCCGATTCTTATTTTTGATGAGGCAACCTCAGCGCTCGACAACGAAAGTGAGCGCGTGGTGCAGGAATCCTTAGAGAAGCTTGCGAAGAACCGCACCACTTTTGTGATTGCGCATCGCCTGACCACAATCCAGAATGCTGAGTGCATTCTCGTTCTGACCGAAAACGGCATCGCTGAGTCCGGAAGTCATGCAGAGCTTCTGGCAAAGGGTGGAATCTACGAGAAGCTGTATCATATGCATTCGTAGTTTTTATTTTTCAGGGCATAAGACTTCAAGCACGGCTTCTTGTGTTTTGGCATATTGTAACTCTTCGATATTAATTTCATAATTATAAAGATCGTTTAAAAGTTTGAAATATAATCCGCGGTCGTTCTCTGTGGTTGCAACCATGAGGATGACGCGGATTTTTTTATTTTCTACGCGGACACGGTGGTCCAATACCGACAGATAGATGGCGGTTTTTGATGAAGGAATTGGAGAGTGAACAACAGTAAGCGCAGGGCGTTCATAAAAGGTGGATGCGTTTTCGCGTCGGAACAGGTCAGCAAGCCATGTTTCGTCAACAATTTGCGCATCCAGCATTTGCTGGCCTAATTGGGACAGTGCATCAAAGTAATCATCAGCTTTTGTTTGTACAAACCAGCGCGCATCATTTAGCAAGGTTCTAAGACTCGGATAGCGGTTTTGGTAGAACCGGGTAAAGCGCAAATGTGAGAGAAATTGCTCTAAGGCAGGCGCTTGTCCTGCAAAGGATGCGCTTAAGGTGAATTGTTTGGCGCGCTGTGCTTCCGGAAGCGTTACATCCGTTGTGGTCAGAATCAAATCGACCTGATCGAAATCGTAGGAAATCTTGCGAAACATCGGGAGTACATTGCTGATGGTTAAGATTGCACCATACGAAGATTCCAATTGCATGCGAAGTCCCCAGGCCATTGAGAGATTGTGATGGCATAGCAGGACAGCGCGAAGTTTCTGAGGCGCAATATGGGCAAGTGCACCGGATAGCAACGAGCATAGATAAAACAGCTCAATCTGACTTAAATAAAAGCCATAGTATTCCAAGGCAAGGGGCTGAATCAGATAGGCCAGCTCAAATTCTACGGCATAATGAATCGGCGAAAAGGATTCTTTTAGCACATCAGGATTCATAAAATGAACCGGAAGTGAGAGATAGCGAAAGAAGATGAGTAAAGCAAGATAGAATTCCTCATCATCAAATAAATCCATATGGTACTGCGATTCAATCAAGTTCAGATAGTCGTTCACAAAGCGAATCAGAGAAGGCTCGAAATATGCCACTAAATTGTTGCGCAGCATATCGATATCCTCGATTTTGCTACAGGAGATATGTTCATAAATATCATGGCGTTCAAACTCATTCAATGTGACATTTAATTTGTTTTCAATTGTGTCAATCAGCAGATCAGTTTGAGTGATGATTTGAGGATTGATATATTGCGAATGATCCTCAGAAAGAGAATGTCCTTCTTTGATACGTGCGGCAGCAATTGCAAGTTTTAAGTCCAGACGCACGATATTAATATCCTCGAGTGTCCAGCCATTTGTGGTCAGAAAATCGTCGATGGCAGCGGTACAAGCGGAGATGATATTTTCATCAGGATATTCATATTGGAAGACTTCGTTCCCTTTTGTCTGATAATCCCAGCGAGTGGAATAAAGCTGTGTCAAAATCTCGCGGCGCTTCCATTCTGTATCTTCAAAGGAGATGCGGTTGCGAGCGCGGATTAATTCAATCTGTGGATAGCTGAGTAGATATTGTTTGCGAAATTCCTTTAAATCTAATTCCAAAGTTGGCTTACTGATATACATTTCGTCGGCTAGTTCGTCCAGGTTGATTGGAGCATCGGATCTGCATAATCGCTGAGCAACATGGCGCAAACGCTCCTCTCTTGTCAGAAAGGATGTGGTGCTTCGCGTCAGATGGTTGAGCGTTTTTGGATTTTGAGATTCTAAACGATAACCGAAGCGATGCTTGGAGATGATGGAAATGCCGGTCCCCTCTAAAAGCTGATTCATTTCTGTAATATCATTGCGAATGGTACGAGAAGATACGCGTAACTTTGAAGCTAACATTTGGCCGGTGATATATCCACTTTCGGATTGTAAATCATGAAGCAGCTGGCGTTGGCGTAAGGATAGATTTATTTTTTTTAGCGTATTTACATTTCTCATGGGAAACTCTCCTGATATATATCTCTGTGAAGTAATTGTACTACCTTGATGAAAAAAGGGGAATATACTATTTCCACTTTAAAGAGGAAAAAACCGAGTTGAGGAAATCGTATTCATTTCGTACGCTAGAATTAACTTAGAACTACATCTCAGTGAGAGAACCAACGAAATTATGGAGGTATTGATATGAAATACGAAAGAATCAGAAAAATTGTTTTAGAGGCAATCGAGCAGGCGGTTGCAGACGGACTTGTACATGGAACTTCCGGAAATATTGCACTTCGCGATGATGAAGAAGATGTGGTAGCAATCACTCCAAGCGGTATTTCTTATGTGGGAATGAAGCCGGAAGATATTGCAATCGTAGACTTAAACGGAAAGTGGTTAGATGGAAATTATAAGCCATCTTCCGAAACACCAATGCATACAGCAGTGCTTCGCGCACGCCCTGATATCAAGGCAACCGTTCATACACATGCAATGTTTGCAACCATTATGGCAATGGGAGAGAATCCTGTGCTTCGCCCAATTACACCACCTCAGTGTGAATTTACACCGGTTCGCATCGTGCCATTTACAATGCCTGGTTCAGATGAAGTGGCAGACAAGGTTGCAGAGGCAATCGGTTCAGATGGACGTGCAGTTTTGATTAAGAATCATGGAATGTTTACCTGCGGTAAGGATATGAAGGCTGCTATGGCTGCAGCTACTTATGTAGAAGAGATGGCAGTTACAACCTATTATGCAAAGGTTGCAGGCGTATATGAGCCAATGCCGGAAGAGGGCGAGGCTGCAATGAAGGCTTTGATTGCAGCAGATCAGGCTGTTTAAGAGCTTACGCGCATAAGAGCATACAGGCATAGGTGAAGGTAGAAAGTATGGCAAAAGAATTTTTTATTAAAACAGACGTTAGCTTCGGGCAGGATTCTATTTCGGAGCTGAACAATGTATTGAAAGGATTTCAGGCAAAAAATGTCCTTGTGGTATATGACAAGGGCGTGGCAGCAGTTGGCATTGCAGATAAGGTGTTAGCTGCAATCGATGAAAACTCATTTTGTATTACCACTTTTGATGAAGTGATTCCAAATCCGACGAACGAAGTGGTAAATGCCGGCTATCAGCTGGCAAAAGACCATGATGTGGATACATTAATCGCCGTTGGCGGTGGGTCCTCCATAGACACTGCGAAAGCAATCAATGTCCTTTTAGCCAACGGTGGAGACATCATGGATTATGAAGGAATCGGAAATGTTCCAAAGCCGGTATTTCCGCTTGTGGCAATTCCGACAACTGCCGGTACATCCAGTGAGATTACCAATGTGGCAGCTTTAATTGATACAAAGTCGGTAAGGAAATATGTTGTCATCGACAACAAAATCGTGCCGGATAAAGTAATCGCAGATCCGGAGTTTACCAGAACGGTGCCGCCCTTTGTAACCGCGGCAACCGGTTTGGATGCAATTACACATGCAGTGGAAAGTTATGTTTCAATCGAATCAAACTTCCTGACAAAATACAACTCATTGCGCGCTTTGCAAATTTTCCATGAAAATCTTCCTAAGGCTTATGCCAATGGAGACGACATGGATGCGCGTGAGAAGATGATGCTCGGCTGTATTGTGGTAGGATTTGGGTTCTCAAATGCAAATCTTGGATTGGTACATGCCATTGCGCATACCTTAAGTGCACACTTCGGATTGGCTCACGGCGATGCCAATGCATCTGTACTTCCATTTGTAACTGCATTTAATGCCGAAAAGTGTCCTCAGGAAATGATTGAGATGGCGCGTGCGTTGGATTTGCCATTGACAGGAGATGAGGATAAAGACAAGTTCGCGCTTTCTGATGAACTTCTTCGCATGACAAAGGAAATGGGAATTAAACCTTTGCGCGAGCAGGGAAGAACCAGAGCGATTACGGAGGATGACTTTGATTTGATCGCAAGCGATGCATTAAAGGAAGGACCGCTTCACTTTAATCCTCGCCAGGATGTGACAAAAGAAGTCATTATCGATATCTTAAAGCAGGCATACTAATGTTGCTGGAATAATATATAAGATTAGATGAATAAGAAAACGGAGAGAATGATATGGCAAAAAAGAAAATGGTGCTTTGCACACAACTTCCGGAAGAACGCAGAAAAGAGTTAGAAGAACTTTGTGATATTACAGAGGCAGGAGAATTGCTTCACGGAAAAGGAAATGTCACAGAAGCTCAGACAAGAGAAGAGTGCCGCGGTTATGAAATCGTAGCCTTAGGCGACGAATATGCAGGTGCTGAGACCATTCAGGATTGGGTGGATTCCGGTATGAAATTTATCGGTGTGGCGAAGGGAACGCCGGTTACTGTAGACAACAAAACCATCATGGACAATGGATTAAAACTTTCTTATACCCCGGGACGCAATCGAGTGGCAGTTGCGGAGTTTACTATTGGACTGATGATTGATATGGCCAGAAAGATGAGCTTATCAGCAGAGGGATTGCACAAGGGTGATCACACCTCTCCTGCAAAGGAGAACATCTATGATGTACCGGATGTCAAGAATGTAACCTTCGGACCTTTGGATGAGAAGCATCCATTTACCGATTACGGCATTGGCTTTGAGTTGTACGGAAAGAAGCTTGGAATTGCAGGTTTTGGTGCAATCGGAAGAGAAGTGGCAAAGCGCGCACAGGCTTTCGGCATGAAGATTTTGGCATATGATCCATATTTATCAGCTGACAAGATTGAAGCAACAGGCGCACGTGCCTGTGATTTGGATACGATGCTTGCAGAATGCGATATCTTAAGCCTGCATCTTCCTGTTGTGGATGCAACCAGAAATATTGTCAATCGTGATTGGTTTTCAAAGATGAAAAAGACAGCCTATGTGGTCAATACAGCAAGAGCAGCAGTCATTGATCAAAAGGACTTTATAGAAGCATTGCAAAACAAAGAGATTGCAGGTGCAGCAGTGGATGTATATTGGGAGGAGCCGGTTCCGCAGAATCATCCTCTTCTTGGTATGCGCAATGTGGTTTGCACCCCTCATATGGCAGGACTTACCACGGATGTGGATCACTGGTCCGGAGAGATGATGTCGACAGAGATTCTTCATTATATCAAGGGAGAAGAGAGAGAGTATATCTGGACGAGAGTTTAGGATTATCGTTTACTATGGGGGTAGATTATGCAAACAGATTCGAAGAAGCGTTATCTTCTCGGAATGGATTGCGGAACTACCAATATCAAAGCAATCATTCTCGGAGAGGATGGAGTTAAGGTCGCGGAAGCGTCGCGACCAAGCACCTTTATTTGTCCCGGTCCGAATATGCAGGAGCAGGATGCAAATGAATGGTGGCGACAGGCGGTGGAAATCTTTCATAACCTGACAAAACAGGTGGATGCGGAAGTGGTTTCTCAAATCAAAGGCATTTCCATCAGTTCGCATACCGTAAGTATGTTGCCTGTAGATGAACAAGGCATTCCCCTTCGCAATGCGATGACGTATCAGGATAGTCGCTCTGTGGAAGAGATGCAATATATTGTAGACAAGGTAGGATTTGAAAAATTTGTAAAGATCGTTGGGGGACAGCCTTCTGTAGCATTCCTGCCTTGCAAGATTTTATGGTTTAAGAAGAATGAGCCGGAACTTTTTGCGAAGACGAAGGCTTTTCTTCAGGCCAGTTCCTTTATCAATTTTAAGTTAACCGGAGTGATGTCATCGGATATTGATCAAGCCACCAGAACGCAGTGCTTGAATATGAGCCGCTTGAGTTGGTCACGCTCGATTGGTGATGCAATCGGAATCGACTTGAAAGCCTATATGCCTCAGCTTTATCTGGTGGATGAAATCATAGGAGAGGTAACTGAAGCGGCGGCAAAAGAGACAGGACTTGCTCCTGGAATTCCGGTGATTGCAGGCTGTTCGGATGCGATGGCTTCTATGTTTGCCACAGGTCTTTCTCAGCTGGGCGAAGCAGGAGAATCCTCCGGTACAACTTCATTGGTATTCATAGGTTCAAAGAAAAAGAGCCGTATGGATCTTCCTGTGGTAACGAGACCTTGTGTGATTCATGGGATGCCTTGGGTCTTTGATGCGCCAATTCAAACCAGTGGAGCTGCATTAAAGTGGTTCATTGATAAATTTGCCGGAGAAGAAAAGGCATTTTGTGATGCGCATCAAATCAACATTTATGATTATTTAAATCAAAAAGCATTAGAAGCGGATCCCGGTTCAAACGGTTTGATGTTTTTCCCATACCTCTTAGGTGAGCGTGCGCCGCTTTGGAATGATTATGCAAGAGGAATGTTTGTAGGACTGGATATGAATATGTCCCGTGAGGATTTGATTCGTGCAGTCTTTGAAGGCACAGCCTATGCTCTTCGCAATGTGGTTGAGACCGTGCGAGCTTCCGGAGGCAAGTGCGAGGCACTTCGAATCTGCGGTGGCGGAGCCAAAAGTCGCACCTGGGCGATGATTAAGGCATCGATGCTGCACTGTCCGGTGTATCTGTTGGATGAGACATCTGGAGACGTTCCGGTGGGCGATGCACTTTTGGTAGGAAATCGCGTGGGTGTATTTGAAAGCCTGACGGATGCCGTGAAAAAAGTGATCAAAATCAAAGAGGTGATTGAGCCAAACGAAGAGTGGGCAAAGGTATATGACAGAATGTATCCGTATTATGTCAGTACCTATCAGAACCTGGATGAGAATTTGAAAAATATGAGAAAAGATGTGATTGCGGTACAAAAGGAATGCCGCAAGAAATAAAACGGAGGTGTGTTATGTCAGAAATGAAAGCCGCATTAATGTATGGGCCCAACGACATCCGTGTAGAACAAACCCAAAAGCCGGAATGTCCGAAAGATGGTTTGATTCTAAAGATTATGGCTGTAGGTCTTTGCGGAAGTGATATCCGTAATTTGACCTCCGATTCAAGAAAGGGTAATTATCCATTTATTTATGGACACGAAATTGTAGGATGCGTAGATGAGATTGGACCGGAGCAGACTAAATATCATGTGGGACAGAGATTATTCCTGTTCCCGGGAACTTATTGTATGGAATGCGAGAATTGTGTCAGCGGACATAGCGAGAATTGCGAAAACGAGCACGTGGCAAAACTTGCTGGGACAGGTGGATTCGCACAGTATATTCCCGTGGGCGGAGAAAAAATCCATTACGGTGGAATCTATGAGATTCCGGATCATGTCAGCTATGAGGCAGCCAGTTTGGGTGAGCCGATGACATCCGTATTTGCATGTCTCGAAAATGCGAAGGTTGGGTATCCGGATACGCTTGTGATTATCGGTGCCGGACCAATCGGAGATTTTATGGCTTCCATCGCAAAGACCAGAGGTGCAAGTCGCGTGATCATGGTGGATTTAAATGAACATCGTCTCGAGATGGCGAAGCAGTTCGGTGTAGATGAGATCATTGTGAGCAAGCTTGATAATCCCCAATTCGCAATCGATGAGGTTCTTCGCTTGACCGGAGGAAAGGGCGCGGATAAAGTGATTTCAGCCACGCCGGCCAATGCAACACAGGCGCAATCTCTTCACATGGTTAAGAAGGGTGGACTGGTGGTCTTCTTCGGCGGTGTTCCGAAGGGCTCAATGACAGAACTGGATACCAATCTGATTCATTACAACAATATTTGGATTAAGGGTCACTTTGGAGCGTCCTATGATCAGTCAAAGCGTGCATTTGCGCTGGCTTGTTCCGATGATTTTCCGGCGGAGCGGTTTATCACTCATATCTTGCCGTTGGATGAAATCAACAAAGGAATTGAATTGACCAAGACCGGCGAAGCGATAAAAGTTGTGCTTCATCCTTGGGACGAGGCATAAAAGTAAATATCTTTACATAACACAAAAACCAGACTTCGAAAAGCCTGGTTTTTTGCTGTAAAATATGTTTGGATGATGATTATGGTTGGTTTTTACTGCCTGTAATGATATTAATGAGCGCAAGTATTGCATTAATCAGACAAAATACGCCCCAGATGATGAGAACGGTATAAATGCCATGCATGGCCAATCCTGTGACTGCACCGATACCAAAGAGAATCAACAGTGCAATGCTGGCGCCTTTCTTTTGACTGGAACGTGTTGCGATAGAAACAATTCCACCGGCCAGCATTACAATTGCAACAATCAGACCGGCTGAACCGGAAGTCCCACCCTGATCTTCAATGGCATCAACAACCCCTGCCGCACATGACTGAAAAAGAACAATCACGCTTAATACAATCGATATAATTCCTGCTACAAGTTTCCATACTTTCATTTTTCATTCTCCTTTTTGATAATTGCTTGATGAAAAATATTATAGCAATAGATCGTCGTAGCCGTTGCCCCCGTAGCGGTCAATGTCATTAAGATAAGAAAAACTGAATAAATTTAGCAGATATGTGATTCGTGTGACATATCTGCTATTTTTAAAAAAAAAACACTTGACAAATTAATCAAAAAATGTGGCGAAGCCCTTGAAATATATACTTTTTAAG
>SVFB01000101.1 GCA_015057085.1 Lachnospiraceae bacterium | reverse complement strand
GGTGATATGCCATCTGGGAGGGTAAGAAATAGCGCCCTCGTGACCCGGAGAAAAATTCGGTTTAGAAGCGAAACACTTGCTTGGGCAATTTTTGCGCAGCGAGCCCCGATTTTGTGTGGGAAGAGGGATGTGGTGCGGTTGCGCAAAATCCGCGTCAAGAAAGTGCGGAGCGCTTTTTGTGATATAGGAATTTCGGAGAAATTTCATATCATAAAAACGGACCGAGCACTTAGCTACGCCGGTCCGTTTTTGATTTTATAAGTTTACAAACATCTTTGTGTTTTCATTTAATTGACTGGTAACTCGATTGTTCTCATCCATTGCACTATCAATCTGTGAAATCTCATCCACAATTTGTGTAGAGTTGATTGCTGACATGTTGATTGCTTCTGAACTTTCACGAACAGAATCGGTAATGGAGGTAACATTGTTTGCCATATTTTGCATGATTTCGTTTAAGTTGTTTGCAAGCTCTGTAAATTTACTTAAGATATCATCCATAATAATGGCGGTATTTTCATATTTGTCACCTGTCTCTACAAAGGAATCATAATCCGCCAATACATTTTGATTGATGAATTCGATAACTTCCATTGCATTCTCGGAAAGTGTACGAACTGCTTCAGTCACCTCGGCACTGATTCCCTGAATATTGCTTGCTGTCTGGCGGCTGTTGTCTGCCAATGCGGAAATCTCGTCTGCAACGACTGCAAAGCCCTTTCCTGCTTCGCCGGCTCTTGCTGCCTCGATGGAAGCATTTAGTGCAAGCAGGTTGGTCTGACTTGCGATACTTAAAATCTCATTGGTCAAATCGTTAATCTGGCTAACCTTCTCGCTATCCTTAACGGATTGTGTCAGCGTCTGAGAAAGTTCTTCCATCTTTGCACCGGTATTTTCTTTCTTTTGAGCTGCCATATTTTTGATTTCGTCAGCTTCTTTGCGGATGGAAGCAGCAGTCTGTGTGCCTTCATTTGCCTCATTATGAATCAATTCAGTGGCATTCTTTACTTCATCCAGGTTGTCATCGATTTCGCTTGCGGTAGCAGCAACTGTATCCATACTTGCGGAAAGCTCCTCTAAAGCTGCAGAAGTATTGGTGATATTGTCGCTTGCGCGTTGAATTTGTCCGGTCATTGCCTCAGAAGAAGAGGTCAGTACAACGGTTCCGTCCTTGACACCGCGAATGATGCCCTGCAATGTTTCGATAAACAAATTGATACCATCGGAAAGAGTTTGGATTTCCGTATCGGTAAAGGTATTGATGCGGGACGTTAAATCTCCGTTTCCGTCTTGAATGTTGTTGATGATACCGTTTAATTCTCTCGAAATCTTTTTGATTTTTAAGCTGATACGAATATAGCTAACGATTAAACTTGCCAAAATGATTAATACAACAATAATCATAATGACAATTCCTGCTTTGGAAACAGCAGCTTTTTGTAAATTAAGATAACCGCTTAAACCGTCTGTCAAAGCTTCGATTTCTACTTCAATGCTATCATAAGTTGTATTAAGTGCTTCGTATGATTCTGCAAAAGAAGTAGTTAGTACAGAGATAGCCGCCATAGCATCTCCTGATGAAGCAGCGGATATGACTTCATCTGAGGCTGCAAGATAGGCATCGATATTTGCCTTTAAATCCTCAGCTAAGGCTGGTCCATTAGGAGATTCACTTATTAATAGACTTTCAGTGGTAATATAATCTACATATTCAGGGATTTGTGCCTCGAGATCCTGAATAGATGTAATACTACTAGAAACATTATCTAATGTGCCACCGGCTGCAACTGCTCCGACGATTGTATGGATGTCGCCATAAATGGAAATAGTAGATTGGCGAAGCACACCTTCTTTGCTTTGAAAAATGGATTGATTTGTACTTGCAGTCACCGCTGTGTTTACAATGGTTGTCATTGCATTGTTCATGACAACGGCATAAATGATAAATGCAATCAGAATTGCCAGGTTGAAAACGACATTTTGAAAAGTCGTCATTGTAAAAATGTTGCGCGTCCGTTTTTTGGGACGATTTTCTGTTTTGATAAATTCTGTGTTTTCCATAATTACCCTCCTGTTTTACAGAAATTAGGAATAAAGTCCTAATTGAAATTATAAGACTTTTGTACTAAAAAAACAAGAGAGAAAATATCAGACAACAAATATACTCTGCATGAATAATCAAATAAGTCCTAGTGTTTTTAATAAAAATACAAAGATTGTAAGGGTAAAGCTACTGAGCAGTGTGGTAAGAATAACCGTGTTAGAAGTCAGCGTGCCATCATGTCCCATTGATTTTGCCATGACAAAGCTGCTTACAGTTGTGGCACTTCCGAGCATTACAAGGATTGCTATGAGCTTATCATTTCTGAATCCCAATGCGACGGCAATCGGCAAAAAGATTGCGGCCAAACCGATTAATTTAAAGAAGGCGGCAATGATAGATGGCAACAGTTGACCGGTGATTTTTTCCGGCTTGACGGATGCGCCCATAGCCATCAATCCTAGTGGCGATGCGATAGCACCGAGATTGCTGACTACCTTGGATAATACGGTTGGCATCGGGATTTTAAGTAATGACCAGGCGAAGCCCAATGCGATTCCGATGATGATAGGATTGGTTATAATTCCGACGAGTGTCTTTTTGAACGCATTGCCGGATAGATTTTTGTTCTCCGGAGAAGTGATTGTCAAAACTACAACGGCCATGATGTTGTACAAAGGTACGCTGCCCAAAATCATGAGAGCGGACATCGTTGCATTTCCGTAAATATTTGTGATATAAGCGATGCCTAAAAGCGCTGCGCTGCTTCGATAGGACGCCTGGATAAATTCGCCGCGGCTTGCAGAATTCTTTAACATTAAGGAGAGCAAGCTGACAAGCAGAATGGATAGCAGTGTTGCGCCGAAGCAAAAGAATACGAATTTTCCGTCCCATGTTGCTGTGAAATCAGTGGTTGCAAGCTGAGAAAAAACCAGAATCGGAAGCGGGAGACGGAAGACAAATTTGTTCATTTTTGAAGCGAATTCATCATCAATCCAATGAATCGAGTGAAGAAAAAATCCCAATACCATCATTAAAAAAACAGGCATAGTTGCATTTAAACTAAAAACTAAATTTTCCATAATTATCAAATTTCCTTTATGAATGTGCTTTTTATTTCCACGAAAAATAGTATAGCATATGGTACGTAAGTTTTGTTGCTGAACTTCAAATAAAATGGTATTATAATTGTTTGTTAAGTAAAATGATTGGATATTACATAGAGAAAGGAAATCTATGTCAAAAGAATATCATGAGGACGAAATTCGACGGAAATATAAGCATTTGACAGAGTATCTCATTGCCCATCATTTGTCTGTGACAACCATGGAAAGTGCAACTTCCGGTCAGATTGCTTCTCTTATCACGGATACCCCCGGTGCTTCAGAAATCCTAAAAGGTGCATTTATTACCTATTCTAATGAAGCGAAGCAAAAACTGGGAGTTTCGGAGGCACTCATCCAAAAATATTCCGTATATTCTAAGGAAGTGGCTGAAGCAATGGCAGTCTGCTGTAAGAATTTTTATCAGGCAGATGTGGGAATCGGAGTTACGGGAACGATGGGAAATATCGACCCGGCCAATGCAGATGCTTCTGTTCCGGGAAAAGTATTTTTTGCATTTGCTTTTGCAGATGGCTGCATTTCCTATGAAGTGGAATTAGAGCCGCAGATTACTCGACTACAGTACAAATTAGCAACCGCTGATGAAATATATGATAAGCTTATGGAGGATTTAAAACATGGCAGAAAACAATAATATTCGGATAGGTTTCAGTAATGAGAAATATACCGAACTGCAATCAAAGAAAATCAAAGATCGAATTGATACATTCGGAGGAAAACTTTATCTGGAATTCGGAGGAAAGTTATTTGACGATTTTCATGCCTCCAGAGTACTTCCGGGTTTTAAACCGGATTCTAAGATCTCGATGTTAAAGCAATTGGCAGATAAGACAGAAATCGTAATTGCAATCAAGGCCGGCGATATTGAGAAAAACAAGGTTCGTGGTGATTTGGGAATCACATATGATGTGGATTTGCTTCGTTTGATTGATGCATTTACCAGCTACGGATTGTTCGTGGGAAGCGTTGTATTAACCCAGTTTGCAGAGCAGCCGGCGGCCATTGCATACGAGAAGAAGTTAAAGGCATTGGGTCTTAAGGTATTCCGCCATTATATCATTCCGGGATATCCGTTTAATGTTCCTTTTATCGTAAGCGATGAAGGCTTTGGCAAGAATGATTATATCGAGACTACCCGTCCGCTTGTTGTGGTAACTGCACCGGGACCGGGAAGCGGAAAGATGGCAACCTGTCTTTCTCAGCTGTATCATGAGGCAAAGAGAGGCGTAAAGGCCGGTTATGCAAAATTCGAGACTTTCCCGATTTGGAATCTGCCTTTGAATCATCCGGTCAATCTTGCATATGAAGCTGCAACCGCAGACTTAAATGATGTGAACATGATTGATCCGTTCCATCTTGAAGCATACAATGAGACCACCGTTAATTATAACCGAGATGTGGAAGTGTTCCCGGTATTAAAAGCAATGTTTGAAAAGATTCAGGGAGAATCTCCATATAAGTCACCGACAGATATGGGCGTTAACATGGCCGGATACGGAATTGTGGATGATGAGGCATGTTGCAATGCTTCAAAGCAGGAAATCATCCGTCGTTATTATGAAGCACTTGTGGCAAAGAGAAAAGGAGAAGGAAGTGATTCCGCTGTACAGAAGCTGGAACTTTTGATGGAGAAAGCCGGAATTTCCGTAACAGACAGACCTGTGATCGCAGCTGCAAATGTAAAGGACGAAAAGACCGGCGGCCCAGCAGCGGCAATTGAACTTCCGGATGGCACCATTATCACCGGTAAGACTTCAGCTATGTTGGGTGCATCTTCCGCAATGATGTTAAATACATTAAAATATTTCGCAGGAATCGATGACAGTATTGAATTGATGTCCCCTGAAATTTTGACTCCGATTATGAATTTGAAGGTTAATTATCTCGGGGATCATAATCCATTATTGCACTTAGATGAACTTTTAATTGCATTATCCATGGAATCAACACATAGTGAAAATGCAAAGAAAGCGTATGCTTGCTTGCCGATGTTGGCAGGATTGGAGGCGCATTCCTCTGTAATTCTGTCATCAGTTGATGTGGGCGTGTTCAAGAAACTTGGAATCAACCTGACTTGCGAGCCTAGATACGAAGGAAATAAGTTATATCACAACTAGTGAAGGAGAATCTGTTATGAGCGGTACAATGCATGATCATGGACATTATCATTCGCCGGAACAGAAGAAAAAGCAGCTAAACAGACTTGCCAAAGCCGCAGGTCATTTGAATCATGTGAAGAAAATGATAGAAAATGATGAAGATTGTGCGGATGTATTGATTCAATTGGCAGCAGTCAATTCTGCTTTAAAGAATTTAGGAAAAGAGATTATCAACGAACATATGACACACTGTATTATTCATGCCATCGAGGATGGGGATACGACAGCAGTGGAAGAGTTCCAAAAAGCAGTTAAGAAATTTATTTAGGATTTGAAGACAAGAACGTAAGGAGTATATTATGCCGATTATTGTGAAGAATGGTTTACCCGCAAAAAAGATTTTAGAGTCGGAGAATATCTTTGTAATGGATGAGCATAGAGCTGAGACACAGGAAATCCGTCCTTTGGAAATTGCTGTGCTCAATTTGATGCCTTTAAAAGAAGATACCGAGCTTGATATTTTGCGTGTCATGTCAAACTTCCCGATTCAAACGAAGTTTACGTTTTTGACAATTGAAAGTCATGAGGCAAAACATACAACGGCTTCTCATTTGGAAAGTTTTTATCAAACATTTTCGGATGTGAAGGATTGCTTTTATGATGGATTAATCATCACAGGCGCACCGGTGGAAAAGATGGATTTTGAAGAAGTGGATTACTGGGAAGAACTGACCAGAATTATGGATTGGTCCCGTGTTCATGTATTTAGCACTTTTCATATTTGCTGGGGCGCGCAGGCAGGCTTGTATTATCATCATAAGGTAAACAAGCGCTTGCTTCCGAAAAAACTAAGTGGTGTATACAGACATCATGTGGTTCATCGAAAGAAGATGCTGATGAGAGGAATGGATGATTATTTCCTGGCACCGCAATCCCGCTACACCGGTGTGGATGAAGATGCGATTGCGAAGAATCCTGAATTGTATGTGGTGGCAGAAGGTGCAGATCCGAAGGATGATGTGGGAAGTACCTTAATTCTTGCCTATTCTTCAAGACAGGTATTTATGCTTGGGCATACCGAATATGACCGATTTGATTTGGATAAGGAATACAAGAGGGATTTGGCAAAGGGAATTGAGCCGGAGATGCCGGTGAATTATTATCCGGATGATGATCCGTCAAAGGAGCCAATCTTAAGCTGGAGATCCTGCTCAAATTGCCTGTATACCAATTGGTTGAACTTTATTTATCAGGAAACGCCGTATGATTTGACGACATTGATGGATACGGATATTGAAGCGTCAAGCTATACAAAAGATCCTGAGCATGATCATGCGACAAGATAAAATTTTTGGCCTCGCACCAAGATATGAGTGCGGGGCCTTATTTTATTTTACCCAAAATCCCATGCCACTCCCACCACACCATCCACACCGTGCCCTTCGCCCATCACCCGTACAGGCGCCGCCCTTTTCAACTACGGATTTTGTGCAACCACAGCCGGTTTGCTCTTCCTGTACAAGGGCTCTCTACGCTAATTGCACCACCGTATTACGCTTTTTCAATACCGAATTTTCCCCGAGGTATCCGGATTGCTATTTCTAGCCGCCTCGCAGGCAAAAGTCCACCGTCAAAACAGTTACATCAGCAACAGGTCTCCGCATTCCTTCGCTTGTGCAGGCTCCGCCACTTACTCAATGCGGATTTTGGCAACCACAGCCACATCCCTCTTCCCGCACAAAATCGGGGCTCGCTGCGTAAAAATTGCCCAAGCAAGTGTTTCGCTTCTAACACCGAATTTTTCTCCGGGACACGAGGGCGCTATTTCTTACCCTCCCAGATGGCATATCACCCGTGCTCGGCTCCATGGCCGAAAAGTCAGCAGGGCTAATTTTCTCCGCCTTAGTACTTCAAGGGTCTATAGGGCAGGTCGCCCCGAATCGCCATCCAT